>JAKAKQ010000263.1 GCA_021813425.1 Nitrospirota bacterium | reverse complement strand
GCGAGAAACGGTTCGTCTCGTTCTTCGGATTGTTGAACCCAAGCTGCCCCTTCAGCACGCTGAAATTCTGGTTCAGGCGCGCAAGCGGATCAGAAAGTCCCGGAGACCCGGCAACCGGCTGGCCATTTACGACCATCCCGAGACTCCTCTGCTTGACAATGTCTGTGAGGAATCTCTGCCCTGCCCCCGAGTTTGACTTAAGCAGGTTGGTTTCATAATCATAGGCCTTGGCAGTAAGATAGGCGTATCGTGCCGCAAGATCAAAATGGGCGCGGTATTTCTGGATCGCATCATTTCTGAAGATGCGGAAGGTCATGTCCTGATAGCGATACTGCTGAGTACTGGAGGCCGCAATTGCCCTGACGTATTGCAGTTCGGACAGGAGCTTCTGACCATTTGCCAGCACATTCTTTACGTTTTCAGCGGCCTGCAGAAGGACTTCCTTCTGAATGTAAGCCTGAAGCCGCTTTGCAGGCTCCTCTTTTATAGCTTCCTTAACCTCACGGGCCGACTTATTGAGTTCATAGTTCATGGTGACCCCTTCGATGGAAATATCAAAGGCGCCGTCAGATACGTCCTTGGCAAACTCAGCCCAAAGTTTTATTATATCCAGAACATCTGCGGCCAGATCCAATCCTGCCTTTGTTGCTTTACTTGCAACCGCCGCGCCGCAATATATTGTTTTTCCCGTTCCAACCGCCAATCCGACAATAACGTCTTTCGTACATGCTGCGGTGCTCTCCACCATGTTGTCGGTAATCTCACCTCCGCGTTTCAAGCCGATTGATATCGATTCCAGAAGTTTCGCAACAGCATTTAACGCAACACCCACCCCATACTTTGTGCTCTGAAGCGTAATTTTTGCTGCCTGATATCCGGAAAGGGCCTCAAGTTCGGTTGCTTTGGATTTGATATCGCTCAGACAGTTATCATATTCCCTCATGGCGACCTCATAATTCGCCTTTTCACGGTAAAACTCCGAGATCGCCCTCTGGATTTCCCCCTGCGCTCGCCGGACCCCCGTAATATTGTCAGGTTTGACGATACCAAATCCCTTATCGGAAAAACGATATTTAACTGCTATTGTCGTCGGGTCGGTCGGCGAATAGTCGTACGTACCCAATATAGGTTTAAATTCGAGTGTCACGGTCTTGTCACCCGGTGAAGTTGCAGTCTCGCCGGTAAGCTGAGAACTGTCCACCCACATGTAGTGATAGATATCAGCGCCCTCGTAATCGCTCGGATAGGTGCCGGTAGGACCCATATCGTCGGAATATGGATATCCGAAGACCTCGATAAGACGGACCTGGTAATCATACTCCTGATCGATTACGTTATTGGTGAAATCGTCCAGGTTCTTCTGGTTCTCCCTCAGCCTCTGGGTTGACCTGTTGGCATAATCAAAGACATCCACTGCGTTGTTCAGGGCAACATTGGCACGATCGTAAATCTGGTCAAAATGGGTCTTGCCCTGAATGCCCGACCCTATGGTCAGCCAGGCCGGATCTATATCAAACGGGACAACATTCCTGGCAAGACCGAGGGGGTTCAACCCGGCATCGGCTATATCGATCTGGGACTGTACTGAGTAAAACTGCCTCGGGATATCTTCCAGCTCGAGCACCGTGGTGCGGTCGATCTTCTGTATCCCGTTATGCGCCGGATCATTGTCCACTGCAGGGAGGATGGAATTTGCGACCACCCAGTCAAAATATGCGCCCTGGCCGGTTCGTCTGCCCCATTCGGTAAGCCCCCAGCCCCGGTTCTGGTCAGTGTCCTTGTAGCCCTGCCATTGTCCGGCCGGATCGTCAACATATTTCAGACGGTATGTAAGGTTCATTATCTCTGCGCCGGTCTTTGCCTTGGCTGCCGCCGCTCTGGCAAACTTTCTCTCATCCAGATAATCCACCTGCACAGGGGCCCCGGCAACAAGCACGGCTTCCGGCCTCGGATTCCATGAATAATACGGGTGACGGAGCAGTTTGTAGTACCCTTTTATGCCTGTAAGATAATTGCCCCAGGCATCCCCGTGGCCCTGTGGATACATAATCCTCGCATCGAATTCATTGATAAACCCGTCGTGATTCTGGTCTGTGATGCCGTAATTCTGGGAATAAGCCACTTCACCCTCACCTGAGGTGAAGTTCCAGACAAGCCGGTTATATACTGGACGAGCGGCTTTATAATCCCTGCCCCTTAGCAGAACAAGCTCCTCTTCGAGAAGGGAGTCGAGCTGGTTTTTAAAGGAGAACATGGATGAAGCCTCGCTTCCATATTCACCGCTGGACGTCGTAAATCCGATGGTTGGGTCAACGGCATCCGCGTAGGCTTCATTGCCGATCAGCATGTAGAAGTCCGTAATCCTCGACGCCGCAAGGAGAAGAGCTGCGTTTGCGGGTTCATAGTTGATGGGCGGTGTGCCGCCAATGGAAAGGTCTATACCTCTTCTGAGGACAGTCTCATAGGCAGAGATAAGTCCCATGCTGTTGAGGTTGTCCGGGTCATTGTTCATCGCCACATTTCCCTCGTATCTTTCGCCAAGTTGAATAAGCATGCTTCCGTATGTATTTGTCGCCGCTGCCCCGAAGTCCTTGACCCGCGCCTCAAAGGGATTCAGCGCCCTGACTACGCGCTTTACCCAGCCCTCTGCAAGTTGGGCGCTCGGATTTAAAGGTGTTGCTCCGGGAGCCCCAGCCCATGGGGTCGGGACAGTCAGATTGTTGCAGACAGGGTATCCGGAATACCGGACATAGAACCAATTGTCGGAAAGTGTCTGGAGACTGGCGCCTCTTATAGTAATATCATTTGCCCCATATGGATCAGGCACATCAAAAGGAAGCCAGCCGTTCAATTCAAAGGTCTCGGGGGACGGCGGCGGGGTCGGGGAGAGTCCGTCCATGTCAGGGTGATAATACCACTCAAACTGGAACCTCTCAGGCGCACCGCCAAAATCTCCGCTATGGCGCAGAGTAAGTTTTTCATCGAATACATTATCCGGTTCAATTACCTTGATCTCTCCCTGATATGCAGAAGGCGTACAGTCAACCCTTATGACCTGCATACTCACAGGCAGTGAGCCCAGCTCAGGGTCATTATTAAATACCAGAGTCACAAAGCCTGTACCCGCTGCAGTGCCTGCTGTCAGGGCAAACCCGCCGCCGAGGGCCTCAAGACGTTCCGCGATGCCATCATCATCCTTGTCCTGAAGTCCTATAAAAGACGGCATGGCATTCAGTCTTGAGCGCTTCTGCGCAGGGGTCAGGTTTTCCCAGTTTGAAAAATCCGGAGCATGGGGAACAGGAGGCCTGAACAGCCATTTTATCCAGGACCAAATGCTTGACGGAATCATACCCGGTGGAGGGGGCAGCAGCCTCAGTTGCTGCGGGTTCCGCGTCAGTTTGAAGAGTTCCTTGACAGCTTCCTTGTAGTTTGCGTCGGTGCTTAAGGCAAGCAGTTCGTCCAGTTCACCCGCTGACATAACATTTACGAGGAGGAGAGGATCTCCCATGCCTGTGTTGTCAAAATAACCCTTGAAACCAAGCATATGTGTTAAAGGGTTATAATAAACTCTTACCTGCAGGTGGAAAGGCAGGTCATCAAAGATTAACTTTCCACTGACGTTGCTGGTACTTATATCAGTTGGAAGATCCAGCAGCTTGCCTGTTGTATCCTTCAGCTGCACTTCCCTCGGGTTTAAGGAATCAATAAGCTGGACGAGAGAGTTGTTCGGGTCTGAAATATTCGGGTCAAGCTGGTCATAAATAACCTGGACGGCTGCCTGGTTCATTATATCCGGCAGACCCCTTTTTGCTGTAAGTAGTGTCTCACCAACCTGCAAAACCGGCACATCAGCCGGCCAGCTTATATTATATGAAACGCCTATCGGCTGATTATTGCCCCCGCTCCTGCGGTCAAGCCAGCCCACACACTGTCCCGCGGACCCGTCAAAATTCTCAGGCGTACTCGGATTATTAGGATAATCAAAACCTATCAGGAGGGGATAATAGTATCGCGCAGTTACAGTGCCTGCGGAGCGCGACCAGTACTGAAAATTCACGCTATCCTGCCAGTAAGGATCTCCTTCTCCGAAGGACTCCGGACACCCGTTCAGCAGCCGGATCGGGTAAGGCGGGAATATCGGTGTGCCTGCCGTGCCCGTGTAGTTGAACGAGTCATAACCATAACCGGTGGTCAATACCTGGTATACCAGCATGGACCATTGACTGTCTGACGGATTCTTGTATTTCAAAAGCACATAAGGCATGGAAGGCAGCCTTGTGAGAGAGTTATGCAGGTCGTTTCTCAGCGCAAAGACCGCATTGAAGCCGTTCCCGGTTGCAGACGGGAAGAGCGCTGCGTGCTCTTCATTGGGATTATACCCGGGCTGGCTCTTATCGGCCTGCCTGTAAACCCTTGCCTCCGGAAAGACAAGAGGATCGATAGGCGGCTGGTTCAGCACGTCGGAGCCGAGCTCGCTCGCTATAATTATCTTGTACGGATTGGAAGGCCATAGGCAGTTATAGCGAACAGATCTTACCGGCCAGGGTATATTCTTCAGACTCGTCTCGGACCAGACAATGACCATATCACGGCCGAGATCAGGGTCTGTCAGGTGACTGTTCGGCGAAGTCGTCACCTCATTCACAGGGATTATAGGCCCCATCCTCGTTTCCCTGTCATAGGCCTTGCTCGTGCCTGAGCCGTCATAGAAGGACTTGCTGAAAAATACATACCCGTTTTTGCCGAGAGGATCACTGTGTGAAAAGTCCGTTATCCTCTGGCCGATGGTGCATGGCGCATGGTCCTGAAGAAGAACAGAGTCATCCCAGTAGACTGTTTTGACAACGTCAAAGACCACAGGATATGCTGTCACGTCCAATCCCCCATCGCCATAACGGAGGACTGAATACCCTTCCTTATTTGAATTTAATATAGATCCGCCGGTAGAAGTTTTTTGAGTATCCGTAGCGCCTGTTTCCGTATACTGGATCGTTGCGTAGCTGTATGTTGTTGAACTTGGCTGGAGCTCGACCGGCACGCCTGCAATGTGGATCTGTGGGTTGTCGGGCCACTTGCTCAGACCGGCAGAAATTACCCTCGTTAAATTTGTGATATCAGTAGAGACACGCCATTTGATGACCGCGCCGGTAGGCCGGATTGCATAAAGTTTTTTGCTGAACTCACTCCAGAAGAAATATTTATCTCCGTCGGAGGGATATGCATATTCAGGTCTCATCGCCACAGCTCCGTCCGGCACCGGGACTTCCTGACCCACGGTCCAGATCAGACTTTCTCTCCATCTGCCGAGAGGACTTACACTGGCGAGGAAGATGTCGTCTTTTCCGGTTGTGCCGCCTGAAACGAGGAGTTTCCCTGAGGAGTCCTTATTCGGCTGTTCGTTAGTATCGATAAAGCGCGCAAACACGGCGCTTGCATCGAGCGCAGCTCCAACCTTGAGGTTGGATATCATACCCTCGAAATACTTGCTTGCGGCCGAATTCGAATGACCTATGGTAATGCCTCCGGCATGCCAATTAAAGTCAGAACTTGATCTTGCCCCTGAAGCCCTTTCCAAACCATCAACATAAAGTTTTTGCCCGCCGACTGTTCCGCCGAAGGTATGGACCACAAAGTGCCATTTGCCGTCCGCAAAATTTGTGCCGAAGGTCTGCACCTGCTCTTCATTCCAGACCCTCGCCCTGAGCTTTCCGTTGGTAAGCCAGATTTCCCTGTCATATCCGCTGCCGCCTAAGGCAGCGCTCGTCACCGAAAATATGCCGCAGTCCTTGCAGTCTGTCTTGAACCAGAAGGAGACGGAGTAATCGGTATCGCTTACCGTAGTGCGTCCGAATACATATTCATCGACCCCGTTAAAGCTCATTGCCGAGCCGTAAATCAGGCTCGTAGACGCCTTTGTCAGGAGTGAATTTGCGCCGAAACTTCCTACGACAAAGGTGTTCCCTGATTCATCGGAGACAATCCCTCTCGGGTTTTCATCCTGGTATAACCCGCCTCTTGTCGCCCACTGAAGCTCGCCGCTTCCAGCATTGTATTTCGTGACAAATATATCCTTTGACAACCCGCTGCCGGAAAGTGGATTATGCGAACTGTAATTGCCGTGGAAATTCAGGTCTCCCATAAAGCTCCCGGTCACGTATACTCCTCTGTTGCTGGAGGCCAACCTGTCCACAGACACGGAAAAGGCCTCGGCAGTATTTAAGCCGGACGGACCGGCTGTTCTCGACCATAGCCACCCTGCCGAACTACTGCCGGTGCCCAGGAGTTTTGCTACAAATGAATGTGTGGCTGTTCCCCCCGTATCATAAAGTGAGCTCCCTCCGAGCGTGGGTTTCCCTTTGTATCCTCCGGCTATGTATAAATTAGCAGTGGTCGGGAACCCAAATATATCCAGTTCCGTCTCAAGCGCAATACTGTTAGGCCATATCTCATCATTGCCTGTGCCGCTGGAATCCACAAGCCATTGCAGGGCCGGATTGGGAGAAATACCGTTTTGTTCAAGAAGCTTGAGCGCAAAAAGGTCCTTTTTACCGTCACCCGAGGCCATTAATGTTTTAGTATTCGTGCCGTCTGTAAAGGAAAAATCATAAGTTCCGGAATTCACCCCTCCCTGAAAATATCCCGTTAAATAGATATAATTTTTCGGGAGCGTCAGGTCAGTTTTATCGTAAATGACCGCAATGCCCATTGCGCGGTCGTCGCTGTTGCGCGGCCCGCCGGGGATACAATAGTTACGGCCATAAAGATAATTTGCAGCAACATCTTTCACGGCATTCGTGGCAGGAGAGGAAGCCCATAGTCCCGGTTTGGTATACAGACCATCGATTTCGCTAAGTAAAGTAGGATGAGGAGTTCCGCTTACAAAGCCACTGGCATACGTTACTGTGCCCCCGTAATACCTTTCGCATTCATCTTCTGACATCCACCAGTTCGAATTCCAATTAGGAGCTTTCCAGCAGACATCATGATTATTCGTATACCCGACATGCTGATGAACATACCACGCATTGTCGTCGTTGCAGCACCAGTTCCCGGCGAGGCACGACATCGGTCTTGGGAATGTCCCTCCTCCTGCGAGGGCCCACTGCCATTCACCGCTTGGATTCATCTTTGCTACAAAGGCGTCAAAATCAGGAGACGTCAAATCCCCGCCCGTATAACTTATCGTAGACAGAATTCTGTCTGTGCCGCTGATATAGAATTTTATCCGTCCTGAAAACGCGCCGGCAACAAAAACCTCTTTTATCTGGTTCACCGCAATTGACAGGCCGTACTGATTCAATTCTCCCCGCGCCGTATTCACCCATGTCCAGTTCCCGTTTGTGCTGATCTTGGCTGCAAAGGCATCATGATTCTGTTCTGCGTTGACTGTAAAATTCCCGAAATATGCTGTGCCTCCGAATTTCCCCGTAACATAAACATCGCCGTCCTTGTCCACTGCAATGGCATCCGCGGTGTCCTCCCCTGTGCTGCCGCCTCCGACAACCCAGAGCCATTTGCCGCCTGCATCCACCTTCCCGACAAAGATATCCGTAGACCCTCTGGAGGTCAGTGTAAAGTTTGCGGTTTCAGCAAAAGACGGGCTGCCGAAGATAACCGTGCCGCTGAAATTCCCTACAACATATACGTTCCCGTTTTTATCCACCGTAGTTGCAGTTGCCGTATCATTACCATCGCCGCCTGCCTTTTGAGGCCAGCCTTCATCTGCAGGCAACTGCCCCGGCCATAGGGCCAAAAGACAGAAGAAAAACAAGGTCATTTTTGTTATTAAATGAATCGTCCTCCTAATCGTATATTCCCGCTCCATTGTCTTCCCCTGTGTTTTCATTGGTTCAGCTCCCCTGTGTCGGTCACCTTCTGCAATCTGAAGGCGCCGGAAACATATATCGGGTTCCTGTGGACCCCGTTAAGTGTTTCATTATATGTGCCGCCCATTATGGTAGTGCCCCAGCCGGGAGGATTGATGCCGAGAGGATCTGTTGCACTGAATTGAAGGGTCATGTCCCTTGTTACATTGTAGACCTCCATGATTACGGGATTCGTAATCGGGAAGCCGAGTTCGTCGAGGTTGTCGTGGTCAGGGCTAAATTTATGTTTGAAAGGGTTTGTCGGGTTGTCGGGAGTCAGTATGATATTGCTTGAAAGAGTGCCTGTCAATGAAAAGGAACCGGTCATTGCAGCCTCCAGCCCGGTAAAATCATATGCAGTAGCGCCTATCCTCCTGCAAAACTTGTCCCCGTTTTCTTCAGGGCATGTATAGTTCGGAATGAGCAGATCGTCGGTTATCAGGGCCAATTGTCCCGGACTGCCGATCTTTTCCATCTGTATGACGTCTTTTAGCAGGCGCACTGTGTTCCCTGTTGTATTGACATGAATAATAATCCTGAAGGTAAAGGGATAACCCGTCGGCTGAGGGTTGGTAAATTCCGGATTTGCAGGAATCTGTGATTCAGACACCTTGTCTATACGCACCGCGCCGACCCAGAGACCGGTAAATTGCGCAGCGCCTGCAGAGTCAGCGCAGGCCAGGGCAAATATACATAATAAAAGAACGAAGATTCCTGGTCCTTTCATGGGAAAAGTCCTCCTTTGCGGAAACTCTTTTATGTTTATCAATTTTCGTGAATACATTTTATATACCGCCTTTCCCGGCGCTTATCGGGATACGGTAAAGGGCGCCCGCGCCGTCAGATATCTCTAATATCGCATTAACAATTTCGGCAGTCATATCCGCGCGTCTTACTGCCAGGCGGAAGATATCCTCTTTACCGGGCGCCAGCACAACAGATTCAACAGGTCCAAAGGCTACCCATTTGTCATTGGCGTCATCATCCAGCGTAAATTTCAAAAGCGGAAAGGCTGCATCCATGTTTATAAGTTTAAGAGATACGGTTTTTGTCACGGATGAGATATTCCTGATCTTAAGTATCCTCTTCTCTAAAGTTTTGTAGAAATTAAGATCGTAACCGCTGTCAGGTCTGATCTGCAATGGGCCGGCATAATCTGAAGACCCTTCAGTATATATCCAGAAGGCCTCCCCCGAACGCATATCCGTCGAGGACGGGTTCTGGACAAATTCCCATATGCCGCTATTACTTAACCTGTATATAGCCTGCCCGGTGTGCGCCTTTGAATCAGTGAAAAAAGCGCCAAAAACAGGCGGGCTATCCGGATCAACTGCAAATCCGGTAAGGTTGAAGGAATTCGGTATCCATTCCCTGCGCTTCAGGGAAGGAACACCGGAAACCGTCCATGTAACATTATTACTTCCAGTAACCTCTACAAGATAAGCGCGGTTGGCCTGAAGGTTAAACAGATTGGTCAGGAAGGCATCCTCTCCCCTTGAAGGGGGGAAGTACGCGCGCCAGTCTGATTGTTTTATAAGGGCCTCGCTCGGGTTCTGGATATACTGGACCGCCAATCCACGGGGGTTCCATGTCCAGACACTTGAAATAGGGATTCCGTTAAAAGCTGAGGCCATATCCTTAGGATTGGGCTCGACTTCAAGAAATATTGCGTTCCAGCCAGGGTGAAGGGTAAAGGTCTGTGTGACTACCGACTCGGCATAGGCTGCCGAAGAAGCAGAAGTCATGGAAAGGACGATCATAAATAATAAAAATATTAAGCTGGAAATAATTTTTCTAATCACAGCCTTCTCCTTAAGTAAACCCCGTTAGAAGACTCTGCCTTCTATCGGGGTAAAGTTTATACAAACCACATAAGTGGCATCATAATTACATTATTTCCCTGGAAGCGCAGGCGGTTCCAGTTTTCTCCCGGCATCCGGTATATCTATCGTTTTTAAAAGATCACTGTTCACACTGACATTGACCTTGGCTTTCAGCTTTTCAAAGAACTCCTTCTCCACCTTGTTTCTCTTGTCCGTCACTATCTGGTAACTGATAATATCTTTTACCTCATTAAGTGACCTGATCGAACTCTCTTTCTTTTCTATAAGCTTAACGATGTAAAAACCGGTCGGAGATGTTACTACCGGGCTTATCTCCCCTGGTTTTTCAAGTGCAAATAGGGCCTCTATCACTTCTTTATCCCAGCGGTTGCTCCCCTCTCTCGCAGTGACCAAGCCTGAATCACCACCTCTGTACCTAGTGGCCTGATCGTCAGAATATTGAACCGCCACTGCGCCGAAGGAAAGGGTTGTAAGGTCAAGTTTTAATGCCTCGGCCCTTGCGTCCTGAGCCTTTTTAAGGAGTTCAGCCCTTTTCTCATCAGATGCCTTTTGCGGGACAGCCACATAGATCACCGCGCACCTGATCATCTGCGGGCTCATATATTTCTCAGGGTGTTGACGGTAATAAGCTTCGATCTCTGCATCATCCGTTTTGATTTTCGAAAATTCAGGACCGAGCATATCCTCTCTGAACCGGCTGATCATGATCCGTTTCAGGGCCTCGATTATCTCCGGTTTACGATCATATCCAGCTTCCAAGGCAGATGCATAAAGCATCTCTGATCTGACCATATCCTGAAGCAAGACCTCTTTCTGCTGAAAAGAAGCAAAGCTTCCAGGCATGTTATGCCCTCGCCTTTTCATCTCTTCTTTAAAATCTTCAGCATTTATTTTGCTTCCCCCTATGACTGCCAATACAGCATCTTTTGTCCCGCTGTCTTCAGCACAAACATGTCCGTACGAAAAAAAAACGGTACAAAAAAATGATAAGAATATTGTCTTATTAATGAATGGCTTCAAAAAAAACTCCTCTTCCCCCGATCTAAAGTTATAATTTGAGAGTTTTTTCCTTTGATTCAATTTGAGCACATAACAGACAGCATGTCAATTTATTTTTTTGTACTATAAAAACTGTAAAATAAATGCTTTATGGATCTACATCTTATAATTTAACTTCTTTAGAAATACCACTCAGTTACGGATGTCTTTGTGCTGAGAAAACAACCCACCACACTGCCCTCCCCAGGAGGGGACCTTGTCTTAAAGCGTTTTTTCTTGACAAGATATATAACTTGTTTATACTTTAGTTAGGTTTTTAAAAAAGAGATGGGAAATCCTTACAAAATAACTTATTCCTTTAGGTTTGAAGATGGTTCGCTAAAGACATTCGACATCTTATTGTCAAGAGACACTCTTGCACTGATTGCAGAGAAGAATCCTGACCCTCCTGCATGGACAGAGCTTAATAATAATAAGTGTGCAAACTGCTCTCTGGATGAGAACCTGCCTACCGGACAGGCAGGCCTGGACAGATATTGTCCAGTGGCCCTGAATCTCGCAGACATCGTCCGGGAATTCAAAGACTATTTCTCCTATGAGAATGTATTTGTTACGGTAACGACGGAGGAAAGGTCTTACGCAAAAAGCACGACGGTCCAGACAGGCCTGAGCTCTCTTATCGGCATCATAATGGTCACAAGCGGATGCCCGGTGATGGAATATATGAAGCCGATGGTAAGATTTCACCTGCCTTTTGCAACCCTTGAAGAGACCGTATACAGGATGACCTCGATGTTTCTTGTATCAAGATATTTTTTGAAAAACGAAGGCAAGGATTCCGGGTGTGAATTAGACGGGCTTGTAAAAATATTCTCCGAGGTCAGTAATGCAAACTCATATTTTGCACAGAGGCTTCATGAAGCTGCAAAAAAGGACGCGAACATAAACGCACTGGTGAATCTTGACTGTTTTGCGATTATGGCGCTTGAAGCAGAAGAAACTCTCGAGGAGTTCAGGCCCTATTTTTCAGCCTATTTGAAGTAACCTGTTTATTAAAGGTCATTAATCTGCTGCTTTAATTACCCTTCTCAATACCTCGCAGAGTTCCTCAATCTTGTAAGGCTTGGGTAAAAAGGATTTGAACCCGTAATCCCTGAAATTGGCCATAACAGGGTCATTGGAATATCCGCTTGAAACAACAGCCCTGACACCAGGGTCGATCTCAAGCAGCCTCTTAACGGCCTCCTTCCCTCCTGTGCCGCCCGGGATAATCAAATCAATTACAACTGCATCAAAGGGTTGGCCGGACGCCTTGGCCTTCTTATACAGGGAAATCGCCTCATCACCATCCTTTGCAAAATCTGCCTCATATCCGCATTGCACGAGCATGCGTCCCACAACAGTCCTTACTATCTCCTCATCATCCATTACAAGGACCCTGCCTCTGTCCTCACCGGTAAATGCCGCCTTACCTTCATCCTTTAAGGTTTTTACTTCCTCATCATATGCAGGGATATAGATAAAAAAGGTTGTGCCGGCTCCGAGCCTGGATTCAACTGTTATATGTCCATCATGTTTCTTTACTATTGAATAAGCAGCTGCCAATCCAAGGCCGCTGCCTTCTTCTTTGGTCGTAAAGTACGGATCGAATACCTTCTGCAGGTTTTCCTCCGCTATCCCTGTACCCTCATCCTTAATGGATATCTTTATATATTTCCCGCCTTTCAGCGGGAATACATTCACTTCACTTATGATCATGTTTTCAAAACTTACTCTTATAATCCCGCCTTCAGGCATGGACTGCTGCGCATTAATGACCAGGCTGTTTATGACCTGACTTATCTGTTCCTCGTCTGCCTCGACTTTCCAGAGGTTGTCAGGTATAAAAAACTCACACCTGACATTCGATCCGCTCAATGAAAAGCCGACAGAATCTCTTATCAGTTTATCGATAGAGGTTACCTTTTTTAAAGGCACCCCGCCCTTGGAAAACACAAGCAGCTGCTGTATCAGGTTCTTTGCCCTTAAAGCGGCTTTCTCCACCTCTGTGAATATATCGAAAACTTCCATGCCGGGCTTTGCATACATCTTGGCAAGTGCGATATTGCCTGTAACAGCTGTCAGGATATTATTGAAGTTATGTGCAATTCCCCCTGCCAGCATCCCGAGCGATTCCAGCTTTGCCGCCTTTTGAAGTTCTGTTTCCATCTTCTTGCGATCAGTCACATCATTGCCCGAACTGATCGTACCGATAATATTGCCCATTTCATCTGTCAATATGCTGTTGTGCCATTCGATGATCCTCTCCCTTCCATTTCGAGTCAGGACAGGGTTCTCAAAATATTCTATGGGCTCAGCCTTTTTATCCATCAAGCTCCTGAAAATCTCTTTTACTTTGTCCCTGATCCTCTCGGGAATGAAATTATCAAACCAGTTTTTGCCGATGATCTGTTTTTCATCGTATCCTAAAATCTCGCAGCCTTTTTTATTTATCAGGCTGACTTTCTGGTCGGCATTTATAAGCAGGAACATAACCCCTGCAATGTCAAGATACTGCTTTATTTTGTTCCTCTCTTTTTCTAATGCTTCTTCAGCCTGTCTCCGCTCTGTTTCCAATGCCTCCAGTTCAGAAATCCGCTGGCGCAGTGATGTCAATTCACTTATTAATTGATCTTTTGTCTTTTCGCTGTCTTTCATGTTATCTGTAATTAATTATGTCTGCCTTAAGGATTTAAAGTCATAACCATAAATGCAGTTTACTTTAAAGGACATGAGACTTCAGTTATGGAAAATTACTTTATCTGGATTTTGTTAGCAAATATGGATTTTCTAAGGTCATCCACTTTATTTTGAAGTTCAATGAGTTCTTCCCTGAGTTTTTCACCCTTCAGATCAGGCAATTTACCGGCTTTTTCCAGGAGCAATACCCCCAGTTCGGCTATCTTCTCAGGGAGTTCACTAAGCGTCACCTCGCCTTTAACATACTTGTTGCCCCTCTCGAGAGCAGTACCTATTATTTTTTTCAGGGTATTGTCCATACAACCTCCAAAATCTAATGCATTTAGACTATCAGATTTCCGGCAGATGCGTCAATTCTTTGACGACTTCTTTTAAAGCTACTATAATCAAGTATGGCTGAAATAATTAAATACCTGCCTCACACATTTATCCCTGTCTTTGTAGCTATCGATATCTTTGCAGTTCTGCCGGTTTTTATTTCGATGACACACGGATTATCTGCATCAAAACAGAAAAAAATTATAATGGAATCTGTTTTTACCGCCCTTATCGTCAGCCTGGTCTTTCTGGCTATGGGTGAGTTCATCTTCAGGGTACTCGGGATTACAACCAATGATTTCAAGATTGCAGGTGGTCTTATTCTCGTTGTATTTGCCATTCTTGACCTGATAAGACGTGATGAGCACCGCCACAACCCTCCCACCAAATTCGGCGTTGTCCCGATAGGCGTGCCTCTCATTGTGGGTCCCGCGGTGCTGACGACACTGCTTGTACTTGTAGATCATTACGGTGTCCCTGCAACAGCCGTATCTCTTTTAATCAATCTGACGATAGTATGGATTTCATTCAGAAAAGGGCATTCCCTGATAAAAATACTCGGGGAAGGCGGGATCATCGCCGTATCGAAAATAATGGCGCTGTTGCTTGCATCAATAGCCGTAATGATGATCCGGATCGGCATCGAAAACATAATAGGGAAATAAATAAAACCCCTCTCATTCGTGTCTGATTATAATCCCTGAACCATATTAATTAGTGTCTGTTGCGGAAGCTGTTATTTGTCACCCTGAACCCTTCGCTTTTTGTCATTCTGAAGGAGTGAAGCGACTGAAGAATCCCGCTCAGGACAGGCTCCGTGAAGGGTCTCGCAACATGTTGAGTTCATGAGATTCTTCGCGGAGTTTACCCTGAGCACAAGATGAGATTCTTCGCGGAGTTTATCCTGAGCACAAGATGAGATTCTTCGCTTCGCTCAGAATGACAGGCGAAGGGCTCAGAATGACATTTAGTGTTTTCAGTGTTATCCGCAACAGAAACTAATTAGTAAAATTTATTGCGGTTCATCACGAACAAGCAGGGGGGGACTGTCTTTGAGCGGTTTCATATACTCGTATTCACCCCCCCTTTATTACTAATTGGCTGGTGGAGAAAATGCCTCGGAGCGAAGCGAGAATGAGCGTAAAGATGGTCCCATCCTGCTTGTGTGAATTATCCGGGATAGTCACGCCTTTGACACGGCAAAATGTTTTGTGACAAACCTTCTTTCGTCTTCTTCCGTTTTGAGCTTTCCCCTTAATTTTTCATCAAGCAATTCCTTCAGTATCTTTGAATATACAGGGCCGGGTGAAATGCCGAGCTTCTGAAGATCGCTGCCCTTCAGAACAGGCCTGACCTTTCTCAGTTCCAGAAGGAATTGGGATATCTCCTTCTTTTTTCTCGTATCTTTTGTGACAGCCATCGAAAAAAGCATTATCTCCAGGTCCATATTTATCAACATTTGATAGAGCTTTGCAGGGTCATTCAATGGGAGCTTCATGAGTATCTCGGAAGAACCCGACACGCTCTTCAGGATAATCCCCCTGATCTTCGGCGGGGCGGAAAGCCTCTCGAGCGCCTCCTTTCTGTCATTGTCGGTAAGGTTCGAAAGAAGGGCAATCAGATAAAGTATCCCTGCATCAACCTTTTCTTCAAGGTACAGAAGGTTATACCATGCCAATGTTTCATACATCGACAGGAGGATCGACTCCAGTTTTTCATCGAATATCAGGTTATGATGTATCACCTTCAGGAGGTCAAAATCAGAAAGCCTTTTCAGGGTCTTGACGGGGTTCGTCTCGTTAAATGCGATATGAAGCTCTTCATACAGCCTTGATCCTGAAAGCTTTTCGAACAAGTTCATCTTTATCGCGGATTTTATGAGATTCTCCGTATGCTTGCTGAGCTTAAACCCGAACCTTTCAGAAAATCTTATCGCACGGAACGCCCTTGTCGGATCTTCTATATAGCTCAGGTTATGGAGCACCCTTATGGTCTTTTCCCTTATATCACGCTGCCCCCCGAAAAAATCTATCAGCATACCGAAGTCCCTGGGGTTCAGTTTTATGGCAAGGGCATTGATAGTAAAATCCCTCCTGTAAAGATCCTTTTTTATCGAGGAAGTCTCGACCTTTGGAAGCGCAGCAGGGGATTCGTAGTACTCGGTCCTTGCTGTTGCAATATCCAGCTTCAACCCGTTCCGGATAATCTGTGCCGTCCCGAACCTCTGGTGAGACCTAACCTTTGCATCTACCTTCTCGCTCAGAGCCTTCGCAAAAAGAATCCCGTCCCCTTCTATCACTATATCGATATCAAGGTTTTCCTGTCCAAGCAGCAGATCCCTCACAGATCCCCCGACAAGATAGGCGCTAAAACCCATGCTCTCGGCTATTTCTCCGGATACCCTTAATATACTGCAAATCTCTTCAGGGAATTTCTCTTTAAGCCATGATGCCAGATTCCTTCCTGTTGTAGTTCTTTCAATCGTGTCTTCCTTGTCGAGACGTCTCCTCCTTAAGAATTCCTCATACAGCACCCTCAGAAGGTCTGTCCT
>JAKAKQ010000044.1 GCA_021813425.1 Nitrospirota bacterium | reverse complement strand
TATGATCTCCCTCAAGCTCTCTCTTCCTGTCATAATAAACATACTTTTCCACAACTTCCCTGTTTATCCTCAGCATTTCGTTATATTCTTGCCTTGCCTTCTGAAATTCTCCGGTATTTGTATAAATTCTGTGCAGGTTCCACCTGACAACCAGTGAATCAGGCGCAATCTCTACTGCGCTTTCAAAAAGCCTTCTGTCATTTTTCCATTCGGTTGTCCGCATAGCGCTCCGCAATGAAAAAGCTATAAGCAGCAATGCCATGACAGGCAATATATACCCCTTAATCCTGTCTCTGGAAAAACAGGTTGAGCCGATCATACATAATGCGCTGAGAGGCATATACAGATACCTTTCGGACATGAAATGTCCTCTCAAAGGGATAATATTGCTGATCGGCAGAAGCGTCAGAATAAAGAGTGCAACAGGCACGGCTCTGTGATCTTCTTTTTTAATCAAATATACGGCAATTGTTATCAGCAATAGCATGAAAACAGAAGTAGTTATGACATGCCAGTCCCACGGAGAAACGATCCATGCTATATCATGTCTTACAGAAAGCCCTGCCGGCCATAAAATTATCTTAAAATATTTAACGAATGCAGCGGATGCCGTATAAAGCGTAACCGAGGGACTGCCCAGCAGATATTCACCCTTTTCAGGACCTGGCGATAGATAAAAAATGGTAATCATATAGACAGAAGTAACCGTTATCACCGGCAAAACACCGTACAGAAATAATTTCCTTCCTTGTCTTCTGAAAACAGCAAGCATGATAATCGATATAAGTGGAATAACAAGCGCGGTCTCTTTGGAAAGAAGACCCAGCAGCGATGCCGATACCGCAAAAACAATATATTTCTTTCGGGGCTCGGGAGAAACAGCAAGCAGATAAAGATTATATACTGCCGCAAGGACGAACAGCGTCGCCAGGATTTCTTTAATGTTCGATATCCCTGCCACGGATTCTGTCGCGGCTGGGTGCACAGCAAATACCAGCGCTCCAAGAAGAGGGAAAAACCGTTTTTGGGTTATTGAGAAAGATATGTAAAAAACCATAAATGTTACCAGGGCGTGTAGGAGGATCGAGAGAGAGTGGAGATATATCGTATGCGGTCCTGGAAGGGATGTTAAAAAGACAAAAATCAGTGTCCTGAGGGGTCGATAATATGAGCCTTCCGAGTCCGAACTGCCTGCCCGCCTCTCCACAAAAACATCCTTGAAAAAAGAAGAAATGCTCCCGCTGGATGTAAGCCTTTCCGCCTTCGGTATAAGATAATTATCATCCCATGTATAACCGTTAAAAATACCTATACCGTGTGCAATAAACACAAAAATTATTAATAATATGCACACCGTGCTGTTTTTTTGGATAATACTTTCCAACCTATCCAGCATGCTGTTCAATGCCATGCCTCTTTTTTTCTGCGGTTTAATTCCTCTTTAACCGAATACATAATTGAAAGATTTTTTTGCACATCACTATCGGGTTTCAGCAAAAGTGCAGCCTGATATTCTTTGATGGCATCATCAAGCAAACGCTTTTTATAATATGCGCTTCCCAGATTGCTGTGTGCCGGTGCAAAATAAGGATCGATAGTCAGAGCGCTGCGATAATATCTTATTGCGTCGTCATAATATCCCTTTGCATAGTACGCATTGCCTGTATTGTAATGAACGAGCAGTTTGTACTTCGAATCGAGTTCCAATGCCCTCATATAATTTTTTATGGCTTTATCATGCATCCCTGCCTCTCCGTATGCAACGCCTAAATTGATATAAACCCTGGCTTTCCCGGAGGACTTCTGCACCGTATCCTCCCACAGACTTATTTCATTTTTCCACACACTGTTCCTTTGATAACCTGCGGATGCGAGGGATATAATCATAACGGCCATAAGCGTATATTTAATATGCAAAGGCAACTTCATCTTTTCATGCATAAACCGAAAGCAATATAAAAAAGACGTTGCAAATGCAATTATAAGTCCGATGCCCGGCAAGTATAGTCTATGTTCGTTAATTACATCTCTGATAGGAATTATGCTGGATTCAACTGAAAGCGTTACAAAGAACCAGAAAATACCAAAGGCCGTCAGCCTGAATATGTTATCCGTATTGCGAGACCTGTAAAATAGATACACGGCAATAAAAATCATGATCAAAATAGACAATAAAGATATAAGCACCTCTGGATTTAAGATCGAATGATATATCGGATAATCATAGTCGAGGTTTTGTCTTATAGGAAGAATCATCAATCTAACATATGTAATAATTACACGGAACTGCGTAATAAGATAACTTGATCTTGAAATCTCATCTGTCTCCTGGGATTTATCTCTTAGTTCACCGATGATATCGCCTACCGGTTTGTCTGATTCAATTATATTTAAAGGGATAATAAGCAACGTTAAAAGAAAAGGCGCTTGGAACATGCATCTTTTAATATTATATTTGAGAGTATCTGGGCTAAAAGATCTATTTAAAAAACTGTATTCGTAAAAAATAATCATGAAGGGAAGAGTAAAGGCTATCTCCTTTGTCTTCATGGCAAGCACTGCAGATGTAACAGACAACAGATAATAAGTGACATATTTTAACTTCTCTTTTGAATTCTGTTTTTGTACCGTATTAATTTGATATCCAAGCCTTGCCTTTATATACATAACCATCGCAAGCAGGTAAAAAAAAGCGGCAAGTGAAGTAAAGCGCTGAACAATATATGTCACTGCCTGGGTCTGAACGGGATGGCTTATAAAGAGCAAACTCGCAAAAACTGCGCTTAAGTAGTTTGAATAATCGCGCTCGGTTCGGCTTTCGTTATTCTGAATTAAATAGAATTGAGTTCTATAAGTTAGAAGCACAAAGTAATAAATGAGAAATGCGTTTAAAATATGGATAAAAAGATTGAATATATGATAGCCAAAAGTATTTAATCCTCCTAGATAATAATTGAAGGCAAAAGTAAGAAAGCCTACATATCTTGAACCTTTAGGAGGACAAAAATTGTTTAAATCCGTCAGAGTTTTGTTAAAAACTATATTCGGCTTGTCATCAAAACAGAAGGGATAATCAAATGTATTGTAATATACAACAATTCCTACAATAGCAATCAACAGTAGACAAACGGCAGTCTTGGTAAACAGTTT
>JAKAKQ010000024.1 GCA_021813425.1 Nitrospirota bacterium | reverse complement strand
TCTGAAGTCTTTTCTTGATAGCCTTCTTCATTATCAGGTCAACTTTTCTCCCCAGCAGTTTTTCCAGGTTCTGTTTGAGCCGCATGTAATTAAAAAAATCCTTATGACCTTCTTCAAAGTCGACAAGAATATCTATATCGATAGACTTTGTATACCCGCCCTTCACATATGATCCGAACACGACAATTTCCTTCACATGATACGTTGTCCGAATCTGCTCCATATTCTTTGACAGTATCGTCTGAATATTCATGTCGTTATTGTATCATGTTCAAGTTTAAAAAGCCGGGAAGCGTGATTCGTACAAAAGCGCACAAGTCACAAGCTGACAAGCGACGAAAAAGCAAAGAGCTGAGAGCACAGAGCAAAGAGCTGAGAGCATGGAGCAAAGAGTTTATCGGGTTCATAGGGTTTATTGAGTTTATCAATCTAAATTGTTTATCACGTCTATTTAGTTTTTCAAGTTTCTCTGGTAAATAGGAATCGAGCTTTTTCATCACAGCCCGGTAGGCCTGAACAGGCCCCTGCTGAATAGCGACATCTATCACCTGCTTCACCTGCTGAGGCCTTTCCTTTGCCTTGCCGATTAAACTCTTCCGGGCAGTAGAAACCGTGCTTCCCTCAGTTCCCACGCTGATGAGGGAGTAATGATTTCTGACAAGCACCATGCCCTTGCTTAAGACAGGTGTCGGCACCTCAAGCACCTGCATTTTACTGTCTTTAAGTTTTTGAGTAAGCTGTTTTATGATTTAATGGTGAATCGTCAAATGGGTAAGTCGGTTTAATTGTATGAGTAAACGATGTTGTCGTACCGGCCTTTCATAACTGCCATGGAGTCAGAAAACTTATTTTACCCATATCCTGTTCCCCGGTCTCCATGGAGACCACATTAAAAGCTACTTCGGGATAATGTTTATAAAATGAGGAATAATGCCCTTCCCTGAAACCCGACCTCCTGACCTTTACCTCAAAGGCTTCTTTATCCGAAACCACAAAGTCGATCTCATGTCCCTGTGTCGTCCTCCAAAAACGTATCTCATCCATTACATAACGCTCCAATAACTGTCTGAATACCGCATTTTCAAGAAGCGCGCCTTTATCTTCCCTCAATTCAAACACCTTGAAATTTGAGGTAAAAAAATTCCTCAATCCTGTGTCCAGGAAAAAAGCCTTCGGCATTTTTGTCAATTCTTTCCTGATGTTTCTGTAAAACGGCCTTACTAAAGCGATATGAAAGGATTTTTGCATTATATAAAGATAATTATCTATTGCAGTTTTAGAGACTCCCAATGTATGAGCCAATTCCGAGGAGTTTACGAGATTTCCCGTCTGAGTCGACAATATTTTGAATAATTTAAAAAAGACCTCATCCTGCTTTATGGATGCTTCATATAAGTCCTTTTTAATATAAGAATATGCTATTTCCGCCAGCATCTCAGATTTTTCATCGACAGTGGACAATACAACACGGGGATACCCGCCATAGATCATATATTCATAGAAATAAATCGCCGTTTTTTCCGTGTCAGCTATGCCGATATTGCGAAAGTCCGCCTGCGAAAGGTCATTTTCATTCTTGAACCTAAGGAACTCTCTGAATGACAAGGTCTTAACATAGAATATTCTCTTCCTTCCCGCGAGAGAGTCCCTGAATTTCCTGTCGATATAAAAGGCGGAAGAACCGGAAACCAGCAGTTTGATCTTTCTACCGTATTGATCATAAAAATATTTGAGAAAGTTCGAGGGATCATTAAGATATTGCACCTCATCGATAAAAATAAAATTCCGCTTTTTAATATCCAGTGAATAAATCTTAAACAGATTTTTCGGCGATTGGTTCAGAATTTGGCGATAATCAGGGTCCTCAAGGTTCAGAAAATTGACATACTCGTTTTTCTGCTCGAGGTATGATGCTAATTGTTTCAGTATTGTCGTTTTCCCGGCCTGTCTTGCGCCGACAAAGAGTAAAATATCATCATCGTCAAGATATCCTCTGGCCTTAATGGTTATATCTCTTGTAATGCTCATTTTCTGATAAATTGTAACAAAAATTACTTCAAAATACAATATATCGGATAATTTCCATTTAATAAATGTTAATTATCTTTATTGGGAGATTCCTGATCATTGACCTGCTTCACCTGCTGAGGCCTTTCCTTTGCCTTGCCGATTAAACTCTTCCGGGCAGAAGAAACCATGCTTCCCTCAGTTCCCACGCTGATGAGGGAGTAATGATTTCTGACAAGCACCATGCCCTTGCTTAAGACAGGTGTCGGCACCTCAAGCACCTGCATTTTAGCGTATTTAAGCTTTAACAAAGATTTTGGGGACATTGTTTCTTACGTTGTTCAATTCCCTGGCCGCTGTCCCAGGGAGAAGCTTCTTTTAAATCAAGGGATGCTTATGAAGCCTGCTGCAAGAAAGTGACGATCAAAACAGAATGCCTTCTTCAATTTCCTCCTATGCATAATCGCAAAACTGACAGCATCGGTATAACTGAAATCCTGATCCTGGTATTTTATCAATATATTCTGAGCTTCTTCCTCTGTTTCTTCGTTGGAATATATCTTCGAAATCCTTGGACTGGCTTTCACTTTATTAAGAAAATCTGTAGCAGCGCTATGCCCCAACTCGTTCAGGATAATGATATAAGCCTCGGCAATAACAAGATTGCTCGTCAAAAGGCTTTGATGACCCTTCAGTAATTTTGGATAGACGGATGCCGCCTTAAGGTGATGTGTGTCGGCTTTATCTGCAAGCGCAACCCATGCTCCCGTGTCGACAAAGATACTCTCGGATAATGTCATTTTTTCCTGGATGCAGCGTACCTGGAGATATATTTATCGTGCTTCTCGGACAGGTCGCCTTTGCGGGAACTGCCGAGGCCGACAATCTCCATGGCCGGGTCTTCTTCAACTGGGAGCTCTTTCAGGAATTTGTCGATGCCCGATCGTAAGATCGCCGCCTTTGAAATACCCCTTTTATGAGCAAGAACTTCCAACAAATGATCCTGCCGAGGCTCAATGTACAACTGAATCGGTTTCTTTTTTAAATTTCTCATGATCTATATATACATCAGATAAAGTGCTTTTGTCAATTCACAATCACTATTTTCAACATCACTTTTGTTAAGGGATCAGGTCTACACATTGC
>JAKAKQ010000135.1 GCA_021813425.1 Nitrospirota bacterium | reverse complement strand
CCTTGTTCAGCCCGTACTTTTCCGCAAGTTCTTTATATTCTCCGGGCTGTAATACAATGCCTGCCTTAATTGCCTCGTCAAAAAGGACTTGTTCAGCGACAAAATCATTATAGATATCACCGGTCCTCCATAAGACCTCCCTGATCCCTAATTTGTGCAGGACAACAGCGGCATTCGTCATATATCCGATAATCTGCATCTCTCTTGCCTCGATACCGGCTATCCTGACCTTCAGTTCCCCGGTCTTCACCTTCTCCTCATCCAGCAATACCTTAAGCGTATCTCTTTCTTCAATGCCCTTCTTTATTTCCTTCTCCGTCTGTTCGGGCTTTTTCTGGAACATCAGGTGCGTCAGATAGGAATTAAGAATATTCATATCCTTTTCCCTCTGATATGCCCTTTTCTCCATCTCTTCTAACTTATTAGCAAGGACATTCTTCTCCGCGGCAGCAGCGTTGAGGAAATCCTTATATATAATAATTTCCGATTCAAGACTCTCTTTTTCATTACCGAGCTTCCTTATGTTCTCTTTTGCTTCCCTAAGATTCTTCTGTTCCTCTTCGACTTTCAATAACAGGCTGATATATTCGCTTTCTTTCTCCCTGAGTCTTATTATGTTTTCCTTTAGTCCCTGCGCCTTTGCCTTTTCTTCATCAAAAAGCGCCTTCAGGTTTTCTTTTTCCTCATTTTTCCTGGATAAGTCCTTTTCAAGCACCAGGTTTTTTTTCTCCATCTCAACTACCCTTATCTTTGTCTTTTCATCAAGATCCGCCTCTGTCGAGTCCTCATATTTTTTCACCTTATCCTTTAATTCGTCCCTTTCCTTAACCATCTGCACCGTCTCTTCTATAAGCCTTTTGTTTTCAAGTAAAAGACTGTTTTTCTCTGTCTTAAAATCACTGAGACTTTTTTCGGATTCGGTCCATCTTTTCATCTGCCCCTCTAATTCATCTATCCTGCCTCTTAGCTCGGATTCCCTGGCAGTAAGAACCGTCACCTTCGCCTTCATCTCTTCAGACTTTTTTATCTCATCGTCCAGCAGCGCCTTCAGCTTATTCCTTCCATCTATCGCCTCGGCAAGTCCTTTTTCGATTTCCAGAGGTTTCCTGCTGTCTGCAAGCTCTCTAATATCTCTATCCTTTGCAACATCAGTAATTATCTTCTCCTCTTTAGCCCTGGCTGCTGACTTCATTTTAGTTATCTCTTCCAGTTCAGAATCTATAAATTGTTTGAAAGGGCTTTCAGGATAATTCTGTTTTACTTCTGCAAAAAGCCTTTCCGCCTCATCAAAATACTTCAATTGAACAAAACTTTTACCGAGCCAGAACATCGCAGCGTCTTTTGCGGAGCTTTCAGGGAATTTATCGAGAAATGATTTGAATGTCTCAGCGGCCTTCTCCGGCCTATATGAGAAGAAATGCTCATATCCCTCCTTTAGGAGCTGGAATTCATCATCAGTGCTGAGAGAGATTCCGGCAGACAGCAAGAGAGACAGCAGTACAAAGCTTATAATGGCAAATGTTCTAAAACTAAGGGGACTCCCCATAACTTCTTTATATTATACTTACTGTCCTTTGATTTTTCGATAGTTATACTGCCTCAACCGCCTTCACTCCAGGGACGCTCTTTTTTAATTCCGCCTCGATGCCTCCTTTAAGGGTCATCGTAGACATGGGACAGCTGCCGCAGGCCCCTGTAAGTTTTACCTTTACGACATTGTCATCTGTTATATCGACAAGCTGAACATCTCCGCCGTCCCTCTGAAGGAAAGGCCTCACCCTGTCAATCACTTCGTTAATCTTTGTCCAGTCAAGCATATAAACCTCCTTTAATTTAAATATCTGAATATATCTTACAGGATTTTACCCTATCATGTAATGATCTAAATCATAGGGTGGTTACTCCACATCACACATGAATGGAGCATTTGGATTAAGTCTCCTGACAATCTTTGTCGGTGTATGGGCCGGTCATGGTGGCCGTTAACCCGTATGTATCGCCGGAGAAATTTATTTTCTATGATTTTTTGCTCGTCTTCGCAAAAAAACCTGAAAATTTTCTCGTTATATTATTACTCTCACAGTAAGGACATTTGATATTTGGTTTTACCTCAAATTCCCTGATGGAAAGATAGACGGTGAAATCTTTTTTACAATCCCTGCAGGCATATTCATATGACGGCATAAGGACCTCCTTTAATCTCCTTTTCCAATAGGCTCATCAAATATATCTATATCATATTATTTTAATCATATCAATATCTTTTCTTCTGATTCAGCCATGTTATCTTTTTCGTTTTGGACAAATATGATCAGGTTTACATTATAATAAAAAAGGGTAAAACATTATGGGAATAAAATATTTTCTATATTTCCTTTTCGGCGGGATTATAACAAGCGGTGTCACCTATCTTGCCAATCAGTCAAAAGGTCTGCTTGCGGCCTTTGTCGGGACCCTTCCCATAATAACTATAAGCACCTTTCTCCTTATCTACTTTAATGCCGGACAGGATGCAGTGTTATCTTATGCCAAAGGACTGATTATTATGATCTTTCCGTGGATGATCTTCATACTATCTGTTGTCTTCCTTGCCCCAAGGATAAATTTCATCTACTCCCTGATAATAGGTCTGTTTCTGCAGATAATTTCAGCCTTTGTAATTCTAACTGCCTTCAATAAAATATTTCGCAACCTATAAGCAGACAAAAATCATTGTTTTTTTGCCTGTTCATGTATTACTCTTTATAAAGAACCAAAAAAACTTATGTATAAAGATTTTTTCGGCCTTAATGAACTTCCTTTTTCGATAGCGCCTGACCCGCGTTATCTTTATATGAGTGAGAAACACCAGGAAGCCCTTGCCCATCTGGTATACGGGATCAATACTGAAGGCGGGTTTGTCCTGCTCACCGGTGAAGTGGGCACAGGCAAAACAACTATATGCAGATGTCTTCTTGAACATATGCCGGCGAACTCTGATATAGCTTTCGTGCTGAACCCCAAAGTGACTGTTGAGGAACTGCTTGCGATGATATGCGATGAACTGGGCATCAGCTATCCTGAAACCAATACAAGCATAAAGGTCTTTGTCGACCGTATTAACGAATATCTGCTGGATGCTCATGCCAGGGGAAGAAATACCGTGCTCATCATAGAAGAGTCCCAGAACC
>JAKAKQ010000179.1 GCA_021813425.1 Nitrospirota bacterium | reverse complement strand
ATCTACTCATCAAAACCACAAAGAAGCTTTTTCTGTTTGCATATACTCAATTAATGCTTGACGTCATTGCTGAGATCTCCCTGATCTATATTACAGGAGGTGTAGGAAGCTGGTTCTCTTTCACTCTGATACTCACTGTTTTATCTTCGAGTATTGTCCTGAATAAAAAGGCAGGATATATTATAGCCAGCCTGAGCAGCATTCTTTACGGGGCTCTCATTGATCTGCAGTTTTATAAGGTGCTTCCAATAGCATACGAAGGTACTGTCCTTGAAAAAGAATTCCTATATAATATTTTTATTCATATACTGTCTTTTTATATTACAGCCTACCTGAGCGGGTACCTTTCCTACAGATTGGAAAAAACAGTCCAGAAGCTTGAAGAGAAAGATACTTACCTTAAGGACCTCGAACTTTTCAATATCATGGTAATAGAAAGTCTTCCAAGCGGACTATTTACGACTGATATGGCAGGCAATGTATTAATTTTCAATAAGGCTGCTGAAAGGATTACAGAGATCGAGAAAAGTCAGGTAATTGGCAATGGCATAGAGACAGCGCTGCCTTTTCTGAAGTTCCCTTTCATGGATGGTCGGCATGAAGAGGTTCTAAATACAGCCAACAGCGAACAGAAGATCATCGGTCTCAATATTTCTGTCCTTAAAGACATAAGCGGAAAAGAGACCGGTTTTATAGGTATTTTTCAGGATCTGACACAGCTTAAGAAGCTCGAGACCGAGATGAAGCAAAAAGAAAAACTTGCAGCAATAGGGGAGTTGTCAGCTAATATTGCTCATGAAATCAGAAACCCGCTTGCATCCTTGAAGGGTTCTGTTGAGATGCTGAAAGAAGACAAGATCCCCGCAAAACATAAAGACAGACTGATGGCTATAGCGTTAGATGAGATGGAACGTTTAAATTGCATAATAACTGATTTTTTGACCTATTCCAGACCTAAACCCCTTGAAATGCAAATGATCGACCTGCATCTGCTTCTCAGTGAAACAGTTGCACTGCTTAAGAATGTGAAAAAGGACGCAAACAAGATTATGATCAGGGATGAACTTGAAGGCCCGCTTTTCATCAGCGCAGATCCTCAAAAATTAAGGCAGGTTTTCTGGAATCTCGGGATAAATTCCTTAGAGGCGATGGAAAATGGTGGTGAGCTTGTTGTGTCGACAATGAACGATGCAGATGCGATAAAAATTGTCTTTTCTGATACTGGGATCGGGATAGACCCGTCCAGTATAGATAAGATCTTTTACCCTTTTTACACTACAAGGGAAAAAGGAACCGGTCTTGGACTTTCTATAGCTTACAGGATAGTAGAAGAACACGGAGGCAGAATTCTTGTTAGAAGCAATCCTGGAATCAAAACCAGTTTTGAGATTATACTACCAAAGGCATATGCAAAATCCTAAAGGCAGAATACTCGTAATAGAAGACGAAAAGAGTATGAGAGAGGTGCTCAGGATACTTCTCGAAGAGGAATCATATGAAGTTATAACCGCTTCAGACGGGGATAAGGGGACAGAATTCATTAACAGTGACATCTTTGACCTGGTCATCACTGACATAAAGATGCCGAAGGCAGACGGATTCGAGATTCTCAGGAAGGTTAGGGAGATATCCCCTGATACGATTGTAATCATGATCACGGCTTTCGGAACTACAGAATCCGCCATTGAGGCGATGAAACAGGGGGCCTATGATTACATCCATAAACCCTTTAAGATCGACGAAATCCGCCTGATAGTCAGAAAGGCGTTTGAAAGAAAGAAATTAAGTGAAGAACTATCTCTTCTGAAAGAAAAGATCCAGTCATCATTCAGGTTGGAGAGTATTATCGGCAAGAGTGCAAAGATGCAGGAACTCTTCAAATTGATCCCGAAAATAGCCCAGAGCAATTCGACAGTGCTTATTTCAGGAGAGAGCGGGACTGGCAAGGAGCTGGTAGCAGCAGCGCTCCATAATCTCAGCCCGAGGAAGAATAGAAACTTTATAACAATAAATTGCGCGACTTTCCCCGAAGGGCTGCTTGAATCCGAGCTTTTCGGCCATATGAAAGGTTCTTTTACCGGTGCTTTTATCAATAAGTCCGGGCTGTTCGAGATTGCAGATGCCGGGAGTATTTTCCTTGATGAAATATGTGAGATGCCTATCTCGCTCCAGTCCAAACTGCTGCGCGTCCTTGAAAACGGGACCTTCAGAAGGGTCGGCGGAACATCTGATATCAAAGTTGATGTAAGGGTAATTTCTGCAACGAATAAGGACATACAAGAGGCGGTCTTAACAGGAGCCTTCAGAGATGACCTGTTTTACAGGCTGAACGTTGTCCCGATTATTTTACCGCCTCTCAGAGAAAGGATTGAGGACATTCCCTTGCTGATCGAGCATTTTCTGAATAAATTCTCAGCAAATAAAAAAAGAATCTCACAGGATGCGCTGCGTTTTTTTGTGAACTATTCATGGAAGGGGAATGTAAGGGAACTTGAAAACATAGTTGAGAGGGTAGTCCTGCTTTCAGATAAAGATGTAATAACAGTCGAAGACCTCCCGGATGAAATTTTAACTAATGCGGAGGAGAGAAAGAACCTGCCTGAAATAAATGATGAAGGGGTTTATCTTGAAGAGATAGTCGAAAGGATCGAGAAGGACTATCTTGTAAAAGCCCTTGAAAAGACAAAAGGAAATAAAACAGAAGCCGCCAAACTTCTGAATCTCTCTTTCCGTTCGTTCAGACACAGGCTGCATAAATACGGGATACACTAATGGCTATAAAATTAGGAGAGGCAATGGTTACGGACAGCTTTATTACAAAGGAACAGCTCAGGCTTGTCCTTGAAAGGCAGGTTATTTTCGGGGGAAGGATCGGGACAAACCTTGTTGAACTCGGCATGATAAAAGAGAGTGATCTGGCATCATTCCTGAGTAAATTTCACAATGTGCCAGCAGTCGATTCTTCTAAGCTTGCCTCGGTTGACAGTGAGACGATTTCGTGTATAAACAGGGAGCTCGCTGAAAAATATAAGGTTATACCATTCAAAAAAGAACGCAACAAGCTCCATATTGCAATGCTTGATCCCATTTCAGTGCATGCTGTCGACGAACTCAGGTTCACAACAGGTTTTAACATAATACCATATGTTATAACCGAACTCAGATTCCTTTATGCCCTTGAAAAATATTACAAAGTAAAACGGGATGTTCGTTATATAGGGATATTTGACAAGGAAAATGAACAGGAAATGACGAAGGACGGAAAAGAGGAACACCTGAAAAAGATAAAAGAGGAATTTGCAAATGCGAAAGCAAAGGAAGAAATAATAGGCATTGTGCTGAATGAAGCCGGGAAAATAGCATCGAGGGTCGCTGTTTTTATCATCAAGGGTGACAAATTGTCCGGGTGGAAATCAAAGGGTTTGGCTGTAGAAAATATCGAGATCAAGACAGATGCTTCTTCGATCTTTTCCGACGTGCTTAACAGAAGAAGCTATTACAGGGGTCCTCTGATGAAGATACCAGGGAATGAACCCCTGATAAAGCTCTTATCCGGCACATCACAGGACTGTATAATGATCCCTATCAACATAAGAGACAAGGTTATTGCATTGCTTTATGCTGATAATGGCAACGCCTCTGTGATGGATGCTAGTTTGAGTTATATCAATACACTGGTCTCACTGGCCTCGATCAGCTTCGAGATAGTTATACTGAGGAACAAGATATTGGCATTATAGTACAATCCTATGCCTGCCGGTATAAATATTCATTCTGTCACCGCGCATAAAACCTATCATTGTGATGCCGGATGATTCAGCCATACCGACAGCAAGGCTTGTGGGCGCTGCCCTGCTGACCAGAATGGGTATCCCGCATCTCGCACATTTCGCAACTATCTCTGAAGATAATCTTCCGCTTGCCAGCATTATTTTTTTCTCAAAAGATATATTTTCAAGGATGCAATATCCTATTACCTTATCTACAGCGTTATGCCTGCCTATATCTTCGGCAAAGGTAAGGAATGTTTGCCCGTCGGTCAAGGCTGCGCTGTGAACCCCTCCTGTCATCTTATAACCCCCGGATTTTTTCTGAAAATCCATGAAGATTCTCTTAATTGTTTCAGCATTAAATGCGGTATCGTCAGGTGCGATTTTTTCGGGTATTTTCTGCAGTAAACTGATTCCACCTGCACAGCCTGATGTTACAGTCTTCTCTCCCTCGTAAACAGTCCCGGATGAAGGTATGTCAACCTTAATTTCCTCGCCATATTCAATGCTTATTCTTTCGGCACACCACTCACCTGATATAAGTCCTTCATTATGTATTATGCCGACTGCAAGTTCACGGACCATTGTGGGGGTGCAGTAAAGATTGAGCACGTTTCTACCGTTTACAAGAATCCTCACCCTTTTCTCAATCGCAATATGATCTTCAATCTCTTCGGATGAAGTATCTTTAATCCTTAATATTCGAATGCTTTTATAGTCTTCCATAATTTATAATAAAGCGTAATAGAGATTTTGTCGATGTCGACTTGACTTTAAAAGCCTCTGATTCTTATTATTCCATATTCGGGGCGTAGCGCAGCCTGGTAGCGCACACGGTTCGGGACCGTGGAGTCGAAGGTTCAAATCCTTTCGCCCCGACCATAATTTTTCTCATTACCTGCAAGCTAAGGGTTGGACATTCCAAACTGTTTTATTTCTGTGTAATTGAAGACAGGGCCGTCAGTACATACATATTTGCCGTCAGTATAGCAGTGACCGCATTTGCCCACACCGCATTTCATATGCGCTTCTAAAGTGGTAATGATATTTTCTGCCGGCATTCCCATAAGTGACAGGTCCCTCATCACAGCCTTGATCATGACATGGGGTCCGCAGATATATGAATGACAGGTCTTGAAGGATATTCTCTGTTTACTGAGGTGTTCTGTAACAAGTCCTGTACTGTATTTCCAGGGATCGGTTTTGACATCAACAGTAAGGTAAACATCGATACCTTCATCTCTCCATCTCAGTATCTCATCCAAAAACAGCACTTCTGACGGGTTTCTCGAACCATATATCAATGCTATTTTCCCAAATTTCTCCTTCTGTTCTGAAACCAGGTTTATGAGAGAACGCAACGGCGCAATCCCGATCCCACCTGCAACAAAAAGGATGTCTTTCCCGAATGCCTCTTCAAAAGGGAACCTGTTCCCGAGCGGACCGCGAATACCAAGGTAATCACCGGCAGTCAAGCTGTGCAGGGCAGAAGTTACAGCACCCACTTTCCTTATGCAGAGTTCTATATCTTTCCGGATCTCATGAGTTGATGTAATAGAAATCGGGACTTCCCCTGCCCCCCATACAGAGACCATCAGAAACTGGCCGGGACTATAATAAAAACTCTTTGGCCTTTCGAGTTTGAAAAGTTTTACATCTGATGTCATGTCGACAACATCGAGTATTTCTACCTTTGCCGGTAAATACAATCCTTTACGGTTTTGTCTGTTCTTGTTTTTCATAATAGCAGCATCTTCAATCCAGTTTATTGGCAACAGCAGCCATGTCGATCCTGCCCGGACATGTGATAGTGCATCTCCCGCAGCCCACACAGCCGAATTTCCCGAACTGTTCAGGGTAATAAAGGAGCTTATGGAAATACCAGCGTTTTGTCCTCATGATCTGTTTTTCGGCAGGCAATACATTCCCTGCCATTTTTGTAAACCCCTTGAACATGCATGTATCCCAGAGCCGCATCCTGACACCCTTATCCTTATCTTCCTTCCAGTCAACAACATTGAAGCACGTGCAGAGAGGGCACTCGTAAACACATCCGCCACACTGGAAACACCTCAATGCGACAGATTCCCAGAATGAATCCTCAACCTTTGCTGTAATTATCTTCTGCCGGACTGTTTCAAGGGTTATTCTCTTTTCAAAACCGGACTGTGAGCTTAGCATCGCCTCATACTGATCATCAAAGTCTGTTTTTTCAGGTTTCTGAAATAAGTGTCTGAAGCGTCTTATGATTTTCAGACCCTCTCCTGACCCCGCCTGCACAAGATATCTGTTGCCGAGGTCGGTTAACTGGATGTCAAAACCCGATTTGAGAAATGGCCCTGTGCCGAGTCCTATGCAAAAACATGTCGGATCAGGGGTATTGCAGGCTATGGATATAAAAACTGTATTCCTTCTTCTGTCCATATAAAAACTGTCTTCATAAAGTTCGCCGTAAAACCTGTCAAGGAGGGCTATTGCTGAAATGTCACATGACCTGACCCCAAAGATAACCCTGCGTTCACCGTTGCTCTTGCTGCTGACTCCCTTATCTGAAAACCTGAACATTTCTTCTTTTTGAGGGAATATGAACTCCTTAGGGGAAGGAATGCTCGCAGGGCAGTCGAGTTCTATGTCATGGATATTTTCTATAGAGCTGAAGATTATGTCACCGTCTGTAGACCTTAAAGGCCCTATAAGGTCAGCGTCTTTGCGCAGTTGCCTGAGCCAGTAAGAAAGGTGCGCCCTGTTTAATACAAAATGACCTTTCATTGCTATACCTTTGGTTCTTCATAGAGCTCTAACAATATCTTTATATCCTCTTTCCTGTTGTAGAGGCTCTTTTGCCTCTCACCCGGCTTTGGAATAAGCGGGACAATCCTGACAGCGCAAACCTTGAATTCAGGAATTTTTGCGATCGGGTCTACAGCAGGGTTTGTAATCAGGTTGACAGCTGCATCTCTGAAATGAAAAGGTATGAACACGATACCTTCCGGAGTCCTGTCCGTTACTAATACATTAACAACTATCTCGCCGCGTCTTGATAAGACTCTTACACGATTCCTGGTCCTTACACCAAGCCTCCCGGCATCTTTGGGGTTTATTTCAATAAAACATTCGGGTTCCTCCCTTTCGAGCGTGGAAGTCCTTCTACACATCGTCCCAGTATGATAGCGGAAATACATCCTGCCTGTTGTCAGTATAAATGGATATTCCGCATCTGTATTTTCTGCAGGAGGTGCGAAGTCCACAGGGTTAAAAGTCCCGAGACCCTTGGCAAACTTCTTCCTGTGCAGGAAAGGTGTTCCGGCATGGCTCGTATCAGGACAAGGCCACTGGATGCCAAAATTATCCAGCCTGTGATGCAGTATCCCGCCGTAAGAAGGTGTCAGCAATGCCACCTCTTCCATAATCTCATGAGGCGCTCTGTAACCCATGTCATACCCCATTTTTTTCGAGACCTCGGAGATGATTTTCCAGTCGGGCATTGCACCAAACATCGGTCTGATCACCCTTCTTATCTTCTGGACCCTTCTTTCAGTGTTTGTAAAGGTCCCGTCTTTTTCTGCGAAAGTGACTGCCGGCAGTACAACATCTGCAAGCTCGGCAGTATCGGACATGAATATGTCCTGAACAACCAGGAAATCCAGCTTTTTAATAGCCTCTATCAGATGAGATGAATCGGGATCCGAGATTACAGGGTTTTCACCCATGATATACATCGCCTTAAGCCCTCCGGAAAGCGCCGCGTCAAACATATCGATCATGGTAAGGCCAGGTCTTGCAGGGAGTTTTCTTCCCCATGCATTCCCGATTTTTCTGCGGGCCTTTGGATCAGAAACCCTCTGGTAACCTGAATATACATCGGGTAATGCACCCATGTCGCAGGCTCCCTGGACATTATTCTGGCCGCGGAGCGGATTCAGCCCTGTCATCGGCTGGCCTATATGCGCTGTCAGCATAACGAGGTTGGCGCAGGAGCGCACATTGTCAACCCCGGTGATATGCTGTGTTATGCCCATAGAATAAAAAAGCATCGACCTTTTCTCGGTTGCATAGATCCTTGCAACCCTTTTGATTTCATCGGCAGGGACTCCTGTTATCTTTTCAGCAACATCAGGAGAATATGCCCTTACTATCTTTTCAAGATCGTCGAAATTCTCTGTCCTTCTTTTCACAAAGCTGATATCGACCAGTCCCTCGTCAATTATCACGTTCATGATGCCGTTCAGCAGGGCGACATCTGTACCGCTTTTTTGTCTTAAATGTATCTGTGCGAATCCGGCGACCTGCGTTTTCCTTGGGTCAGCGACAATAAGAGTGGCGCCTTTGTCCACGGCATCGAGCATATGCATTGCTATCATCGGGTGCTGTTCAGTTGTGTTGGAGCCGATAACAAAAAGGACTCTTGCATTATCGATCTCCTCAATCGAGTTTGTCATCGCACCTGAACCGAATGCCGAGGCCAGACCGGCCACTGTGGTGCTGTGTCAGAGACGCGCACAGTGGTCGACGTTATTTGTGCCTATAACAGCCCTTGCGAACTTCATCATCAGAAAATTTTCTTCGTTAGTACACTTGGCGGAACTGAGTATCCCTATTGAATCAGGCCCGGATTCCTCCCTGATTTTTGTGAGGTTGGCAGCTATCAGGTCAAGTGTATCCTCCCATGAAGCCTGCTGGAAAACACCATCTTTCTTTATCAGGGGATATTTCAGTCTCTCAGGATGCTGGACAAATTCGAAACAATTCCACCCCTTAACGCAAAGACTGCCCTTATTTACAGGATGATGTTTGCTCGGTGATATACCTGTTATGGTATTTTTTTCTACATGTACATACAGACCGCACCCGCACCCGCAGTAAGGGCATACAGATGAAATTTTTTCCATGTTTTAATCTAACATAAAACAGTGTATTTATTGTAAATGAGGCAAAGACTGAAAAATTATCATTAGCCCAAAAAATGCAAGGGGTTTTTGTCAAACTAAATGATGCGTTAAGCTTTTTAGTAGCCGGTAATGTAGTCCCTGAGATAATGTATTTCTGATGTGAGCTTGCCTACCTGTGTCTGAATTATATCCCGTATCGATAACATGCCGATTACTTTGCCCTTTTCTATAACAGGCAGATGCCTGATATTTTTTTCGATCATAACTGACATTATGTCACTGATATCATCATCCTGCTCTGCAACGATCAGGTTGGTTGTCATGGCATCCTTTACAGGGATTTCCCCGAATCTCTTCCCCTCTTTCGATATATAACACCTTACAACGTCCCTTTCTGTAAAGATGCCGATTGTTCTGTCGCCATCGTTAACCATTACTGCGCTGATCTTTTTGCCGTGCATTAACCTTATAGCATTTTCTACTGAATCGCCGGCATTGACCGATACAACCTCTTTGCTCTTGGTTTCTAACAGACCTTTTACCTTCATAATCATACCTCCTGGATTTTGTTTGTGGACTATTGTTAAACGAAACTTTCTCTATATTTCGAGTCAGCTATGATAACATATCTTCACCTGCTTATTCCCGACTTTTGTCCCGATCCGATGCTGCTCCCCTGAAAAGTCCTTCCTCCATCCGTTTATTCTGTTAATATATAAGTGTCCAGGAAGATATGCTTACAATGAAAAAACCGTTTACTATCGGCATCGGCGGAACACATAGTGGTTCAGGTAAAACCACTATAGCAGCCGCACTTATAAAATATCTCACAAAGGATAATCGGCGCTGGGGGGCTATTAAATATACGAAAACCAGGTCTCAACCCTTAATTGTTACAGGCAAAAAGAATCTGACTGTGGAAGGCAAGGACACTTTTAAATTGCTGGTGGCCGGTGCTTCTGAGGTTGTATGGGTAAAATCTCCAGCTTCGGGTCTTAATAAAGTGCTTCCGGAAGCTGTAAAAAAGTTATCTTATCTTGAAGGTATCATCATCGAGGGGAATAGTGCGATTGAGTTTTTAAAACCCGATATTGTAATATTTATATTTGGTGAAGATAAGAATCACTGGAAATCAGGCATTGAAAGGCTCTTTACAGATGCTGATATTATATTGTATCAGGATGAATCTGAACTCCCTGAGACCGCCAAAACAAAGAGGCTTTTTCATGTAAATCCATTGGATATAGAGGAACACAGGGGATTTTTTAGATTAATCTCCCGGTTAACAGATGAAAGAAGAACTGAAAGAAGAGATGCTTAGTAAGGCTGTTGATGGAAAACTTGCCTGTTCTGCTGCACGGAAGATCGCCGAAAAACTTGGTATTTCATACAGGGAAGTGGGCGAAGCTGCTGATGAATTGGGCATAAAGATCAAAGACTGCCAGCTCGGTTGCTTCTGATGGAAATAATACTTTTCGAGCTTGCACTCACCTTTTATTTCACTGCAACAATAGTAAGCATTATGGAGCTTTTCAAGGGCACCAAGACAACGTCGAAGATTATGCTCAGCCTTTCCATAATCGGCTTTGCGCTTCATACATCCAATATTATTGCCAGATATGTTATCTCAGGACATATACCGATAGCAAACCTGCATGAGGCATCTTCATTCTTTTCATGGTGTATAGTGATGCTTTTTTTCTTCCTTGAATACAGATACAGATTAGGACTCCTCGGCTCGTTCATAATGCCTGTAGTATTTGTCCTTATGCTTTCTTCTTCGATGCTGCCGCGCAAGATAGAGCCGCTGAGCCCTGTGCTTCAGAGTTATTGGCTCGGCATACATACAGTGCTTGCCTTTGTAGGTGACGCTGCCTTTGCGATGGCCTTCGGCGTAGGAATAATGTACCTGATACAGGAGCACTATGTTAAATCCAAGCGCCTTGGCGGGCTGTTTCAAAGGCTGCCGAGCCTCCAGATGCTCGATGAAGTGAATTATAGATTAATCACCATCGGATTCCCGCTCCTTACACTTGCCATAATAACAGGGGCCTTATGGGCGGAAAGCGCCTGGGGTAGTTACTGGAGATGGGACCCTAAAGAGGTATGGTCCTTGATCACGTGGTTCATCTACGCCCTGGTCCTGCATGTGCGTCTTACAGCAGGCTGGCGGGGGAAACGGGCTGCAATACTCTCAATAATAGGGTTCTGTGCAGTTCTCTTTACCTTCTTCGGTGTCAATCTTCTCTTAAAAGGACTCCACTCATTCAAATGAAGATCGTAGTAATAGGACTCAACCACAAAACAGCCGACATCGAACTCAGGGAAAAACTTGCATTCAATGGCCCCAGACTCGAAGAAGGGCTGCTGAAAATAAGGGAAATCCCCGGGATCAGGGAATCTGTTATTATTTCAACGTGCAACAGAGTTGAGATGTATCTCAATGCCAATGATTCAGGCAAGGCTTACGAATCGATAAAGGATTTTCTTGCCGGGTTCTTTGATATACAAAGAGAATCCCTTGATACGGCCCTTTATGTTTATGATGAGATGAAGGCAGTAAAGCATATCTTCAGGGTTGCATCCAGCCTCGATTCGATGGTGGTAGGAGAGCCGCAGATACTCGGGCAGTTAAAAGAGGCATTTGAAGCTGCGCTCGGGAAAAAGACAACTGGGGTCCTCCTTAACAGGCTGCTGAAGAAATCCATTTCAGTGGCAAAAAGGGTGAGGACCGAGACCAGGATAGCTGAAAATGCAGTATCAATAAGTTTTGCAGCAGTAGAGCTGGCCAAAAAGATCTTCACAGACCTTTCAGGGAAATCATTCATGCTCCTTGGCGCAGGTGAGATGGCAGAGCTCGCTGCAAAGCATATAATCAGCAATGGCGTCAGAGATATAGTTGTTGCAAACAGGACGTACGAGAGAGGACGCGAACTTGCAAAAGAGTTTAATGGAAGGGCTGTTAAATTCGAAGACTTTCTCCATGAAATGGTACATTCTGATATCCTTATATGCTCTACAGGCGCCCAGAATTATGTGCTTTTAAAGAACCAGATGCAGAAGGTGATGAAAGAAAGGAAAAACAAGCCGGTGTTTATCATCGATATTTCAGTGCCGAGGAATATCGACCCTGAGATAAACGATCTGAACAATGTCTACTTGTACGATGTTGATGACCTCCAGGGTGTTGTTGACACAAATATCCTCGAAAGACAGAAAGAGGCGAAAAAGGCCGAAGACATAATTGAAGAGGAAATAGAAACATTCAGGAAATGGCTGTCCTCGCTCGATTCCGTGCCGACAGTTATCGCCCTGAGGGAAAAGGCAGAGTCGATAAAAAAAGAGGAACTCGAAAGGTTGATAAACCGCCTGCCTGATATCGGAGAAAAAGAAAGAAAGGCTATAGAGAACCTGGCTAATTCTATCATAAACAAACTTATCCATGCCCCGACAATAGCTTTGAAAGAAGATACCGAAGACAAGGACATGCTGATAGCGACCATAAAAAGGCTTTACGGATTAAACGGAGAAGACGATGTCGAAAAATAAGATCGTAATCGGGACGCGCGGCAGCAAACTCGCCTTGTGGCAGGCAGAATGGGTGAAATCAGAGCTTCAGAGGATGAATCCATCTCTTAAAGTTGAACTGAACAAGATAAAGACTACGGGTGACAAAATACTGGATGTGCCTCTGGCAAAGGTAGGCGGCAAAGGGCTTTTTGTCAAAGAGATAGAAGAGGCGATGCTTAGTGGCGAGGCAGACCTCGCCGTCCACAGCATGAAGGATGTGCCGACTGATTTCCCAAAGGGACTGCACCTTGCAGTCATATGCAAAAGAGAAGACCCGAGGGATGCGTTTATAACGGCAATCAGCAGTCAGCAGTCAGCAGTCAGCAAAAAGAAAATAAACTCTTTCAAAGATTTGCCAAAAGGCGCGACTGTTGGGACGAGCAGTTTAAGAAGGTCCTGTCAATTGCTCAGCATAAGACCTGATCTGAAAATAGTCCAGTTAAGAGGTAATCTTGATACAAGGCTGAGGAAACTTGATGAGGGACAGTTTGATGCGATAATACTTGCAGCGGCAGGCGTAAAAAGGCTTGGATGGGCAGAGAGGATTACAGAGACGATCGAGCCGGATGCAAGTCTCCCTGCAATAGGCCAGGGCGCAATCGGGATAGAGTGCAGGATTAAAGATGAGTTTATCAATAACCTTATTGCACCATTGAACCACAGCGAGACCTCAATATGCGTCAGGGCTGAAAGGGCCTGCCTTAAAAAGCTCGAAGGCGGTTGCCAGGTGCCTATTGCAGCACATGCACAATTAGTAAAACAGGGGTCAGGGGTCAGGGGTCAGGGGTTAGGGAAAGACCCATCACTATTAATTATTGACGGATTGGTCGGAAGTGTATCAGGAGATAAAATTATCAAAAGCCATATAGAAGGAAATCCAAAAGATGCAGAATCCCTCGGTGTCAAACTCGCCGAAGATCTGCTTTCAAAAGGGGCAAAAGAGATACTCGATGAAGTCTATGGCAAAAATATCCCGCCGGTTAACGGAAAAATAGCGAGCTGAAAAGCTAATACTTCTTAATAAGTTGCAATAACCGCTTTCACCTGCAAATCCGTAGTTTCAGAGACCGGCAATTATTGAAAATTACTGGTAGTACAGTAGTACATAATGACAGCTTTCGATTTTATTTGATCCGTATAATAACGATGCCCGATTGTCTCTTCTGGCATGTTATGTCCGCCCATACATTCCCCGATCAAAAGACTTGCAGAATCTGTGCACCATCCCTATTGACCGCCTATCTGATTTTGGCTGTCTGCAAAAATCTGATTATGATAGAATACTATCTATGCGGTCAGGGGTAAAGGGTGATTCCATGGAGCCAGAGTTCCGCGATGGTGATATCATCATCGTCAATCCTTTCCCATTTTGGGAGCAGTTGAAAATGCAGGCTGAAGACGGTAAACTGCGCGAAACCGACTGCGCCAACACTGAAGGTATGTTCCGCATTATCCAGTCTATCCCCTCACCCAAGGCTGAGCCCTTCAAAAGATGGCTTGCCAAGGTTGGCTATGAGAGGGTGCAGGAGATCGAGAACCCGGAACTCGCGACCAAGAGAACGAGAATGCTTTGTGGAGATTCCCTCGCCCCTTGTGGGAGAGGGTTAGGGTGAGGGGGAATAAAATGGAGAAGCCCTTCACCATACTTGCGCGGCTCCTCAGAAAAAATTCCACGGAGGTCGAGCGATTACTTTGGTGTCACCTGAGAGACAAACAATTCCACGGGTTGAAATTCAAAAGACAGCAGCCAATCGATAACAGATACATTGTTGATTTTATCTGCCTTGAAAAACGTCTTGTCATTGAACTTGACGGCGGGCAGCATACCACTCAGGAGGCAAAAGAAAAGGATGCCGAAAGGGACGCATATCTTGCTGAGAATGGGTTTAGGATTTTACGATTCTGGAATAATGATGTGCTGAGTAATCTTTCTGGAGTGCTACAGGCTATCAGCGATGCTTGTTCATCCCCTCACCCCGACCCTCTCCCGCAAGGGGCGAGGGAGAAAAGAAGGACAACAACCGAGATTCACAAGACAAAAGATACTCAGGGTCTGCCAAAACTGAAAGACGATGCCAGGGCCGGCGGGCAGATTGCCGGCACGACCAGAAAGCAGATTGAAAGAAAGCTGGGCCGTCCGATAGTCTCAGAGAGTAATTTTTTGCCGGGCAAAAAAAGAATAGGTGATGGCAAAGGCAGAAAGAAAGATTAGTATTGAACAGCTTTACAAGAACGATCATTCACACAGATGAAGCGTTACAGTGACATGACGATTCTGCATCCTCTCAATTCAAGGCATGAGGACATTGAACTGACGGCAAGAACGAAATATCGGATAGTCGGGAAAGTGGTTAAGAAGGAGAAGAGGTATTGAAATAAGCAGTTCCTTGTAATTCCATAGATGCTATTGTACAGACTTTGGTTATCATACCATCTTGTATGATACAAAAAAGTATGATAATATATTGACATGAGATTCTATAACAGGAAAGAAGAACTTTCAAGGCTTTCAGAGATCGCGGCGCTCTCAATAAAGACCTCTCACATGGTTGTGGTCACCGGCAGAAGACGGGTTGGGAAGACAGAACTGATACGACAGTTTTCAAAGAAGAGAAAGGACATCCTTTATCTCTTCGTCTCCAAGAAAAAACCGCATATACTGCTTGAAGAATTCAGGGACATCCTGGCCGAACACATACCCCTCATAAAAACCGCTGCCTTCAGGAATTTTGAGGACCTCTTTGCCTTTATCTTCATCTATATGAAGGAGCATCCACTAATTGTCGTGTTTGACGAATTCCAGAACTTCGAGTATGTTGACACTTCGGCGTTTTCAATCCTGCAAAACCATTGGGACAGGGAGAAGAACAACATAAAAGGCGCTTTTGTCTTTATCGGCTCTCTCTTCACTATCATGCAAAAAATATTCGAAGGGAAGAAGGAACCGCTTTTTGGCAGGGCAACCGCAAAGCTTTACATCGAGCCTCTTACACCGCTGACTGTTTCCGAGGTCTTGAGAGATTACCACATGGATGCTGCATTACATCTGCCTTTTTATTACACCCTTTTTGGCGGTATACCGAAATATTACTTTCTTCTTGACAGGTACAGGTTATTTGGAAAGCCCCAGGCTGAGATTATCAGGAAACTCTACTGTGAGTCAGATGCGCCGTTACAGAATGAAGGCAGGGAACTCCTGATAGAAGAGTTCGGGAAAAACTACCATCTCTATTTCTCGATCCTTCAGGTCATTGCTGGAGGTGAAACACAGATGTCCCGCATTGCTGACAGCGCCGGGATAAATGTCAACAGCATCAGTAAATACCTTGAGGAACTCACCTCGTACTATCAGGTGCTTGAGCGGAGGATTCCGGTCACCGAACGCAAACCCGAAAAGAAGATAGGCAGATACTATATCAAAGACCCAGCGCTGAGGTTCTGGTTCAGGTATATATTCCGAAATCAAAGCCTGATACAGATCGGCGATGATAAGGGATTGACTGCAAAGATACTCAATGACCTTCCGACTCTTATGGGAAGGTCTTTTGAAGAGCTGGTCCGTGCATCGCTTGTTCAAAGGAACAAGGGCTCATTTGTCCCTTTCAAGTTTGCGAAGATCGGCGGCTTTTGGACGAGGAAGGGAGATATTGAAATAGATGTGGTTGCTCTTAACGAGGAAGAAGGAAAGATACTCTTCGGAGAATGCAAACTCAAGGGGAACAAATTCACGCGCGCTGATGCACAGAGACTTAAAGAAAAGGGAGCCTCAGTGAAATGGAGATTCGGAAAAAGGGAAGAACATTACGCCCTATTTTCTATGGAAGATATTTCAGAGACGCACAGGAAAGCCCTTGAAAAAGAAGGGGTAATGGCTTTTGATTTAAGCGTGATTATGTAAGTTGCGGACTTCAGGAAGCATATGGAGTTGGAACTTATTGAACAGAAGGGCTCAGGGAGGGCAACACACTATGTTATTATGGAATAGCCTTTCGTCAGATTTGCGTCAGATTTTTTTGATTTACGTCAGATTCATATATTCAGAGATAGAGACATCTTACGAAGTATCCAGATATCGTAATGAAGATCGTTGGGAAAGTGGTTAAGTCGGTATCGACTCGTACCGAGAAGGAGAAGAGGTATTGATGCCGTACGATGACAGAAAATCAAGAACAACATCTATGCCATGGATATTCGTGCAATGGAATAATCAAGCTTGTACAACTGTCCCCGCGTCCGCTTCACTTCCAGAGTAAAAAATTCCGTTGACGCAATACTCA
>JAKAKQ010000323.1 GCA_021813425.1 Nitrospirota bacterium | reverse complement strand
ACTCCCATGCCCTAAGCTTGATTTCCTGGTCAAGCCAGACGATGCTCATTATGCTGCTTTCCAGAATAAACCGGCCGGCCATCGATGCCTGTGTATGCCCTGCGCCCGACATGATCCCGGTGATACACTCATCGAAAATATAGTCTGTCAGAAACATCCGCCCGTTCTCGTCCCTAAGCTTCTTGAGCCGTGCTTCGGCCAGATGATGATTTTCGTCTCTTATGCAGTAATAGGCGATTATCGCACTGGAGTCTATAAATACCCTGTTCATTTCTCTTTCGGAAAAGACTTCTTTTTTGCGCCATAGAGATAATGATCGAGGTTTGTCGAAAGATCTCTCACCCCGGTTTTAATAAATCCGGCTGCCTTGAAAAAAGGGTCATTGTCCCAGTCGACCTCCTTTTCCTCAAGATGTTTCTCCACTGCTTCGCGGATAACGGCGGCGACTGATTTTGACTCGGCCTTTGCCCGCTTCCGGACGTCCCGATACAGCTTTTCGGGAAAATAGACCTGGGTCCTCTTTTCTGCAACAGGACTTTTCATATAACCTCCTTAGAAATCTGCTGTATATAATATACAGCAGAGAAACAAACCCGGTCAATCATTTGCACAACCGCACACCTCAAAGCGAGTTCAAAATCAATGCAGCTGCACAGGAAGATATGTATCACCTGACTTGCTCATGGTAGCCAGGAAAGCAGACTGCTGATCGCTTATGGCTTATAGCCGAAAGCCTGTCATGGCAGCTTCTCCACCTTCCAGACAAGCCTGTTGCCGTCCTTGACCCCATAGGCGACCGACCTGCCGTCAGCCTCAGATGCCGGCGCTGAGGAAAGAAAGAAAATTCTTCATCTCATCGATAAACCTGCCGGCGACCTTATCGAACTTCCCGGCAAGATAACCGATCCTGTCACCCTTGAGCTCGAAGCCGTATATATTCCGAAAGACATGCCTGAACGATAGGTATTCATCCAGCTCAGCCCCCAGTTCTTCCGAGATTACAGCCGGACGTATCTCTTTTACGGGTATAGTCATCTTGAAAAGAAGCGCCTTGTGCCACTTTTCGGAGTCTTCATATCCTCCGTTAATATCGGCGGCGACTTTCTTGAATATGCGTTCGCAACAGTTATAGAAGTCATGAAGGATAGAACCCATCGACCGCCTGAATATGATCGAGGTTTCCGATCTGATCCCGCGCATTTCGTCCCTGAGCTCTTCGAGATTCTCGATCTCCTTCTCGATCTCGGAGACCATCCCCCTTAGAATATCCCTATCCAACCTTGACGCCCTTCTTCCGGACATCCGACTGAAACGCCTCGGAGAGGTCCTCATAAGGCTTCAGATCTATATCGAATGAGCTCTCGCGGAGCAGCAGCGCATGCGCCTTGAAGAAATCCTCGGGCTTCAGGCCCTTGATGATTAAATCGATATCGGACCGACGGCCGAATCTGCCGGATACGAGTGAGCCGACAATAAAAAGGGATTCGAATTCAAACCCCTTACGCAGGAGAGCTTCAAGCCTGAGCACCTCGGCCTTCGCTTCTGAGCGCTGCATCTCAATTTTGTCCTTACGCTCCCTGAATATTTCCGAAAGAGTCATGATTCTAAATTAACACATGATTTACGGGAAGTCAAAGGACGAGTCGTCACTGAACGGGCCGGCAGAAAGCTGATCGCCGGGAAGCTTGTCATGGCAGCCTCTCCACCTTCCATATCAGTTTATTCCCATCCTTCACGCCATAGGCTACTGATTTTCCGTCAGCAGTGAACACCGGCTGAAATACCTGCTCGTAAGCAGGATGCTGCCTGATCACCTTGCCATTTGCATTCGCAACAACAACAAACCGTTTTCCATCCTTCCTGGCGCGATAAACAAGATACTTTCCATCAGGACTGAACATCGGCATAACAATCATATCAAACGCCGGTCCTTCCTTGCCGTTCACAACCATAAAAACGCGCTTATTCTGTCTCGCTATGTATGCATACCGACTGCCGTCTTTGTTATAAATCAGCCCTCCGGCTGCCTGGTATTTTTTTCCATGCAGGCCTTCTCCAGTAAAAGCCTGATAGAGGGAAAAACCATCCTTGGTGGCCAGGATAATTCCGGCTCCCTTACCATCAGGACGGACGACCGGCGGATTTGGCAGATCAGAATCCGGAAGGATATCCTCCTTTTCGTTCAGGACAAGAAATCGCTTTCCTTCCCTTGCTGCAACATATGCAACCGAGACACCATCAGGGCCAAAGGTGTGATGAATGATTTCATCATACAGTGCCCCTTCCCTGACAGCTTCAGGGTTGTCAAGGCCAAAGTGGACCACCCTCTTTTTCCCATTTGCTTCAGCTACTGCCGCTATCCTGTTTTTGCCCTTGTTATAGATAAACCGTCCGGCGCGAAGTTCCACGGCACGCTGGTTCTTGAGCTCCAGATCGCTGATCACCACCCGATGCAGAATGCTGTCAGTTTCGGAATTTTGTATGGAGATAACTCTCGCGGAATCCCCGCTGAACACCTCATCCCAACTTGGTGGGATCGCCGCGCTCACTCTTTCATCAACAATAAGGCGCGCCTTTCCCCCAATTGTTGCATCATAGACAAAATGACAGCTGTCCGGACTGAATCTGGGCACTCCGACATCATCAAATTTTGCCCCTTCTTTTTCATCTACGACAATAAGCCACTTGTCTTTAAGCCGCGCAGTGTAGGCTAACCGTCTGCCATTAGGGCTGAGCACTACGATGCCAACGCCATCATATAATTTGCCGGCTTTGCCATTATGCACAATCCGAAAGAGGCCATCCTTCTCTTCTTTATAGGCCACTCCTCCACCAAACTCACTAAAACTAATCTCTGAGGCTCCCGGCTGAGTAGCGGCATGCCCCCCTCCTTGATACAACTCTATTCCGGCCTCGATAGTCGCCAGAATGGTCGTCTCTGCCAAAACTTCGTCCTTCGGGGGAGAAACCTGCTTGGGCTTCTGAGGCTCCCTGCTGCAGCCAGATGCCATCGTAAAGAGCACCATGCCGGCGCATACTGGAATTGAGAGTATCCTTAATATATTTTTCATTGCCATATCGTTCATTTTATATTTCCTCATATATTATGCAACACACTTTGAATCAATATAAAGCCTGACCTTCTGTCAGGCTGTCAAAAAAAAGACCCCGCTCTGTCG
>JAKAKQ010000072.1 GCA_021813425.1 Nitrospirota bacterium | reverse complement strand
TTAAAGGCGTCTTTAAACTCTTTGAGCTCCTCATCAAGCTTCCTGAAAACATCCTCTGCCTTTTCCCAGTCAAAGCCTACCCTTGCAGCCCTGTCCTGAAGCCTGTGGGCGCGCAACAGAGACGGCAGGGTCTTCGGAACTCCGTCAAGGACCGAATCGCGCTGTTTCCCTTCTCTCTTTTTCTGCGCCTCCCAGTGCACAAGCACCTCCTCAGAGGTCTTATAATCTGCATCACCAAATACATGAGGGTGCCTTGCTGTCATCTTTTTACCGATCTTATCCAGCACATCGGAGATCTCAAACTCGCCTTTTTCCTTTGCTATCTGGCACTGGAATACGATCTGGAAAAGAAGGTCCCCGAGTTCTTCTTTTATCGCCTCAGGATCTTTTTCATCGATCGCCTCCAGGACCTCATACGCTTCTTCAACTATAAAGGGCTTGAGCGATTCCCTTGTCTGTTCCTTGTCCCATGGGCATCCCTTCTCGCTGCGCAACGCAGACATTATCTTAAGGAGCTCTTCCAAATCCATGTTCTTATAATATGTGCGGCCTGTTTTGTTGTCAAACAGGAAGCCACATAAAGAGTAACCCCTCAGTTACAGGTGTATTGGATAAGTCCCCTCTTTGGAAAAGAGGGGTTACGGGAGATTTTATTGAATAATTTTAGAGTCATCTGAAACTTCCCTCTTAGGTTAAGGGGGATTGAGGGGGTTACTTCCAAAAAAATGTGTTATTATTCCGAATAAAATAACTCCCCCTATCCCCCTCTTAACCTAAGAGGGGGAAATCGGACAGTCTCTATTCGAAGAGGTTATGAATGCGTTACCCATAAGTTTGTCGTACACCCCATATAAAGCAAACATTTGACTGTTGCATCTTGATTATCTTATGTTATTTAATAATCAATATGTTTGAACTCACCCCTTTAATGAAACAGTATTTCAGCATCAAGGAAAAATACAATGATGCTATTGTTTTTTTCAGGCTTGGCGATTTTTATGAAATGTTCGGTGAAGACGCGGAAAAGGCATCAAAAATCCTGCAGATAGCTCTGACGACAAGGGACAAGGCAAAAGACAACCCCATCCCTATGTGCGGCGTGCCTTATTTTGCCTCGGAATCCTATATCTCCAAGCTGATAAAGGCCGGTTACAAGGTTGCGGTATGCGAGCAGGTGGAAGACCCCAAGGATGCAAAGGGAATTGTCTCAAGAGAAGTGGTGAGGGTAATCACGCCCGGCACTCATACACCCGGAAATCCAAAGGAAAACACATATATTATCAGCATCTTCCCGTCAGGGAACATACACGGCATAACAGCAGCCGATATATCTACTGGTGAGTTTATCGTATTTGAGACAGAGGAAAATATAGAAGACGAGGTCAACAGATTCGAACCGAAAGAGATCCTGCTGCCTAACAGCATCAAGGACAATCTTCACTACCAGGAGGTCCTTTCAGGGTTCTATATTTCAGGGCTGGATGACTGGGTCTTCGATCACTCAGAAGCCTATAAAACCCTTCTCAGGCACTTCAGGGTATCATCCCTTGAAGGATACGGATGCGAAGGTCTTTCATCAGCCATCTCTTCTGCAGGGGCCCTGATAACGTACCTCGAAAATACACAGAAGGATCTTATGGGCTTTAAAAAGATCACTACCATGAGATTGACCTCAAATATGCTCATGGATGCAACAACAAAGCGTAACCTGGAATTGACCCACAGCCTTAAAGACGGTTCGCTTGAAGGGACACTTATCTGGGTCATGGATGAGACATTAACACCGATGGGCGGCAGGTTCCTGAGGTCTGCCATGCTCAGGCCGCTGACAGATGTCCATGAGATAACAAAAAGGCTCGGGGCGGTCGATTATCTTATAGATAACTATGAACTGATGGAAGAACTCCGGACCTCTTTGAGAAAGGTGCAGGATATCGAAAGACTTTCATCCAAGGCATTCTCCGGCGCTGCAAATGCAAGGGACCTGATAGCGATAAGAAATTCACTCTCAAACGTTCCCAGGATAAAAAAATCGCTTTCTGCCTCGAAGGAGAACTTCCTCAAATCGCTTTCAAATGAAATATCGGAGTTCTCACTCCTTAAAGAACTCCTGGAAAAAAGCCTGGTTGACAGCCCGCCGATGAGTATCAGGGATGGAGGTATTATCAGGGAAAAATATAATAATGAAGTTGACGAACTAAGGGACATGACCACGAGGGGCAAGGATTTTATTTCGGAGATGGAGCTTCGGGAAAAGAAAAGGACTGGCATATCATCACTTAAGATCGGCTATAACCGGATCTTCGGTTATTACATCGAAGTCACAAAACCGAACCTCGATATGGTCCCTGAAGACTATATAAGGAAACAGACCCTCGTTGGCAGCGAAAGGTTCATTACCCCCGAACTCAAGGAATATGAAAATAAGGTTTTAGGCTCCGAGGAAAGGTTGAAGAACCTCGAATATGAGATCTTCCGGGAAATCCTCGGGTCTGTAGGGGAAGAATCCGACCTGCTTTTAAAAACCGCCAATGCAGTGGCGGTCATAGATTTCCTTGCATCCCTGTCAGTAGTGGCAAAGCGTTATAACTATTCCAGGCCGTTGATCGTTGAAGAAGGCATCATCGATATCTCAGACGGAAGACACCCTGTGCTTGAGAGAGTTTTAAGAGATGAAAGATTCATACCGAACAATACGTATATAGACACTTCTGACGACAGGCTGCTTATACTTACCGGCCCAAACATGGCAGGAAAGTCCACCTACATGAGGCAGGTCGCTCTTGTTGTGCTTATGTCACAGATGGGCAGCTTTATCCCGGCCGCATCAGCAAGAATCGGTATAGCGGACAGGATATTCACACGAATAGGCGCCTCTGATTTTCTGTCAAGGGGTCAGAGCACCTTTATGGTCGAAATGATAGAGGCTGCCAATATCATCAACAATGCGACAACAGGAAGTCTGATACTCCTTGACGAAGTCGGCAGGGGCACAAGCACTTTTGACGGGATAAGCATCGCATGGGCCATAGCTGAACATATACTTAATACGATCAAGGCGCGGACACTTTTTGCGACACATTACAACGAGCTGACAGAGCTTGCCCTTATTCACGACGGGGTCAGGAATTATAATGTATCTGTAAAAGAATGGGGTGATGAGATAATCTTCCTGAGAAAGATTGAAGAAGGTTCAGCCGACAAGAGCTACGGCATACAGGTGGCGAGACTGGCCGGTATCCCTGAAAGTATAATAAGGCGCGCAAAAGAGGTCCTTACCAATCTTGAAAGCGAGGAACTTAACGAATTCGGCAAGCCCAAGTTTGCCAGCGCCAAATCAAAAAAACGGAGAGACCAGCTCGACCTTTTTTCATCTGTAAATGACTCTGTCGTAAATGAGATCATGAATCTTGATATTGACGGTCTTTCGCCTGAAGAAGCCCTTTCAAAGATAATCGAGCTCAGGCAGAGGATAAAATTCTGAACAGCCCGATTATATTTATAATGATATTATTTTAATTATTTAATATCTTTCTTGACAAAGCTGAAAATGCTATGATAAGAAATCAAAACGATAAAAATTCCTAAAGAGGAGGGAGAAATGAATCCTGATGACATTAAGTACCACAAAGAACACACATGGGTAAAGATCTCCGGTAAAAAAGGCACTATCGGCATTACGGATTATGCGCAGGATGCTCTCGGGGATATTGTTTATATCGACCTGCCGGAAGTCGATATCTCCGTGGAAGCGAACAGTGAGATATCCGAGATAGAATCCACCAAGGCAACTTCTTCTGTAATTTCTCCTGTAAGCGGAAAGGTGATAGAAGTAAACGAGGAGCTTTCCGAATCACCTGAAATCATTAACGAAGACCCATACGGCAAGGGATGGGTAGCCATACTCGAAATCGACAACCCTTCCGAACTTGACGATTTAATGGATGCTTCAGAATATGAGAAATATGTGGAAGAGGAAGCAAAATGAGACTTGCGATTCTCGGTGCAGGCCCTGGCGGATATGTTTCCGCTCTTAAAGCTGCACAGTTAGGGGCACAGGTCACCGTTATTGAAGACACTGAAGTTGGAGGCACATGCCTGAATCGGGGATGCATTCCGACAAAGACACTGATCGCATCTTCCGAGATGCTCTCTAAAGTAAAAGAGCTCGAAAAATTCGGGATAGAGCTCAATGGCAGCGTAACTCCTAACCTCTCAAAGATTATCGACAGGAAGAACAAGGTCGTAGGCACACTGGTTAAAGGTATCAGGGGTCTTTTTAAAAGCTGGGGCGTTAATTTAAGGGAAGGCCGCGGTGTTTTGATTTCACCGAATGAGATCGAAATAACATCAAGAGAAGGTAACAGGGAAAAGATAGAAGCTGACAGGATAATCATAGCAACCGGTTCAAGGCCTGCTCAGATACCTGCTTTCCCCTTTGACGGCAGGAAGATCATATCTTCCACAGAAGCGCTGGAACTCACTGAAATCCCCGGAAGCCTTCTGATAGTCGGGGCAGGGGTAATCGGTTGTGAATTCGCCTGCATCTACAGTGAACTCGGGACGAATGTGACGATAGTCGAGATGCTATCCAGGGCGGTAGCCACAGAAGATTTTGAGATTTCAGAGCTTCTCGAGAAAGAACTTAAAAAGAAAAATATCAGGCTTATCACGAATATAAAAATCGAAAAGGTGAGCGTAAGAGATGACGGGGTACATGCCTTACTTTCCGATGGAAGAGAAATTATTGCGGAAAAAGTGCTCATATCAATAGGAAGGGACTTTAACAGCGATAAAATCGGCCTTGAGACAGCAGGTATAAACAAGGGCAAAAGGGGAGAGATAATTGTAAACAATAAAATGGAAACAAATATCCCGGGAGTATATGCGATTGGTGATGTCACAGGAGGGATGCTTCTTGCACACATAGCTTCAAAACAGGGACTTGTGGCCGCCAAAAACATAATGGGAATCGACAGCGCAATCGATTACAGCGTGGTCCCTGCTGCAATTTTTACTTCTCCTGAAATAGCTTCTGTGGGAATCAGGCAGCATCAGGCTGAGGAGAAAGGCATTAAGTTCAGGACCGGCCACATTCAGTTCAGGGCACTGGGCAAAGCTCATGCGATGGGAGAGATCACAGGATTCATAAAAATATTATCCGAAGAGTCTTCAGACAGGATTATAGGGGCCCATATAATAGGACCCCACGCATCAGACCTGATACACGAAGCTGCGGTCGCTATTAAAAAAAAGCTGACGGTCAAGGATATTGCCGAGACAATTCATGCACATCCCACACTGTCGGAGGGCATAATGGAATCAGCAGAAGACGTGCATGGCGAGGCGATTCATGTCCCTAAAAAATAAGCCTGGAATTTGATCCCGATGTTACAAAAAGAGGAAATAGGCAGCTGGGTCTCTGACTCAAAAAAGACTAACAAGATATTTTTTTCAGAGCTCGATGTTCTTCTGTGCGCCCTTGACAGGTTTTTCAATATAGAGAACCTGACTAATTCCAATGAAGACCTGACGAACAAAAACTTCTATGATGAATTGGTTACGGCAAGAGACACGATCCTCAGGGTTCTGGGAATACTCGAAGTCGTCATACCCGAAAGCAAGAAAAACGCTTACTGGTTTCAGAAATTTGCCGAATCAAAATTTCTCACGGAACGCAGGAGAGACGCACTCCGTCAGGACCTTTATAAACAGGACACCCCGGAAAAAGCGCTTTACCTCCTTTATGATTCATTCATAAATCTGAAGGGTGTCATAACCGATCTTATCCGGACAGGCAACATATCATATATGGGTTTCAGCAACATCGGCCGCCTTGTCAGCAAAGAAATCAGGGAAAACACCTTTTTCAACCCGTTCAAAAAAAATCTGAATCCGGAATTCGATGTTATAAGCAACGTTCAGATATCGGACATAGTCAAAACGATACAGGATAGAGAGCTTAAAAAAAATATCTCGATCATATATTTATATCTGTTCAGGTTCTTGCGTTTTCTGAGTTTTATCGATATAACAACACAGCGGTCGGTCTCCCTGAATTCTTCCCTGATAATACTCATCCTGCTGAAATCGGAGATAAGTTTTTTCCAGGGTTATATTGACAAAACCGTAAAGAAAATCAAGGGACCTGATATGGAAATGCTCCTGAAATCCATCGCCTATCAGCTCTCTATGGAGACAAGAAGGGTTTACCTCCAGGAACTCAAGGATATACATCGAAAGAAGGCATCAGTGCATTTCCGGGGAAAAATAGAAAACAGCCACGGGATCCTGAAAAATCTTACTGAACAGAGTATAGTCCAGCTGTCCCAGTTCTATAAGCCCGATATAACAGGGGAAAAGATATTCGAAAGCTTTGTCACAAAACTGGAACAGTCCCTGAGACTCAGGGAGGATATTTTTGTCCTGCACAGGTTTATCAATATTCTCGAAAACTACGCCGGAAATCCCAATGACCGCCTGAAGATCTTTGTATGTCTTAGGAACTATATGTTATATTTTGAAAGTTTTACTTTCAGGCTCCTGCGGCATGATGACTATGAAGAATTCGTATTATTCTTTAACGAGCTGAATACAGTGAAAAAAGACGTTATACTTGGCACCGGTTTCCATAAATTACTTGAAAAGATTTTGCATTTCAAGATATATCTTGAGACAACTTTAAGACATATAGGCAACAGGTCTGAACTCAGCGACAAATCGCTGGACATGGAAAGGGTTGAATCTCTGATAAAACAGTATATGTGATCAGGTGATTGCAGAAGAAGGAATGTAAATCGAAAGGAGGCATTTATGGGAGAAATAGTTGATCTGATAGCAAGAGAAATCCTTGATTCAAGGGGGAATCCGACCATAGAGGTTGATGCTTATCTTGACAGCGGGATCATGGGAAGGGCAGCGGTCCCTTCAGGTGCCTCAACAGGAAAGAGGGAAGCCCTCGAACTCAGGGACGGCGGCAAAAGGTTTCATGGTAAGGGAGTACAGAAGGCGATCAGGAATATCTTTGAAGAAATAGCTCCAAGGATCCGCGGGATTAATTCAGAGGAACAGACTTTTATAGACAATCTGTTAATAGAACTGGACGGGACAGAAAACAAAAAGAAGCTGGGCGCCAACGCTATACTCGGGGTTTCCATGGCTGTCTGCAGGGCCACCGCCATTGAGGCCGGGCTTCCCTTATACAGGCACATAGGAGGCTGTAATGCAAAGGTCCTCCCCGTTCCTATGATGAACATACTGAACGGCGGCGCACATGCAGACAACAACCTTGACATTCAGGAATTCATGATAATGCCGGCAGGGCTGCGCGATTTTTCATCGGCGCTAAGGGCCGGATCGGAGATTTTCCATACCTTAAAGAAAATATTGAAAGGCAAAGGGCTTAATACGTCTGTAGGCGATGAAGGAGGGTTTGCCCCTAATCTCTCAAGCAATGAAGAGGCGATCTCTCTAATCATACAGGCTATTAAAGATTCGGGCTATACTCCCGGTAAAGACGTCTATATAGCGCTCGATGTCGCAGCCTCCGAGTTCTGCGAAAAAGGACTCTACCGTTTCGAAGGAAAGAAGGTCTCTTACAAAGAACTTGTAAAATATTATGAAAAGATAATATCAAAATATCCTGTCATTTCCATCGAAGACGGCCTTGCAGAAAACGACTGGGAAGGATGGGAGGCCATGACATCCAGCCTCGGCAGGAAGGTCCAGATCGTTGGGGATGATATCTTTGTGACGAATACAAAGATCTTTCAGAAAGGCATCGAAAAAAATATTGCGAACTCGATACTCATAAAACTGAACCAGATAGGCACCCTCACAGAGACGCTCGACGCCATTGAAATGGCAAAGACCGCCGGATACACTGCTGTTATTTCACACAGGTCCGGAGAGACCGAGGACACTACGATTGCAGACCTTTCTGTTGCCTGCAATACGGGTTTTATAAAAACCGGCTCCCTTGCCAGGAGCGAGCGTGTAGCTAAATACAACAGGCTGCTTGCAATAGAAGAAGAGCTTTCAGCTTCTGCCATATACAAAGGCAGGGAGGGATTCTATAATTTAAGATAATGGACAGCATCAAACTGCTAAGAAACCAGGTGCGTTCCGAGATCAAGAAGAGGAACCTTGTCTTTTTTACCTTCTTCATCCTCTGCTTTATCTACCTTTCGATCAGCCTGGTCTTCGGCGAAATGGGGCTTTTCAGGTATATTGAACTCAACAAGACAAAAAACAATCTGGAAAAACAGATAGTCGATATAAACAGACAGAACGAACAGATCAAGGCGCAGATAAAATCCCTGAAAGATGACCCTTTTTACAAAGAGAAACTCGCGAGAGAAGAATTCGGGTTAGCAAAACCCGACGAATACATATTTCAGTATGACAGATAATCCCCTCCATATTTCCTTTGTCTGGCACATGCACCAGCCTTTCTATAAAGACCCCATGTCAGGTTTTTACAGGCTGCCATGGGTGCGTCTTCACGGGACAAAGGATTATCTTGATATGGTCGAGATATTAAAGGATTTCCCACTGGTTAAACAGAACTTCAACCTCGTGCCGTCTTTGCTTGAACAGCTCATCGATTATTCGGAGAACAATGCAAGAGATGTTTATCTTGAGATAAGCCGGAAAAAAGCCTCTGACCTGACCGAGGACGAAAGGCTTTTTATCCTCGAGAATTTCTTTCTTGCGCACTGGGACAATATGATCAAACCATTCCCGAGGTACTATGAACTCCTTGTAAAAAGGGGCACCCGTCTCATCAAAAGCGACCTTTTACGGGCAACAAAGTATTTCACGGACGGGGACTTCCTCGACCTTCAGGTATTTTTCAATCTATGCTGGATAGATCCCCTTTTCAGAAACAATGACCCGTTCCTTAAAAGTCTCTCCGAAAAAATGCAGCATTACACCGAGGAAGAAAAGGATATCCTTCTCACAAAACAGTTAGAGATCCTTAAAAAGATAATTCCGACGTATAAGGAAATGGCGTCAACAGGGCAGATCGAACTTTCTTTTACACCGTTTTATCACCCTATACTCCCCCTGCTCTGCAATACCGATATCTCAAGGGTGGCAATGCCCGACGTAAGGCTGCCAAGACAGAGATTCCTTCATCCAGAAGACGCTGACAGGCAGATAGACATGGGCATGCGTTATTTTGAAAAGATCTTCGATTACAGACCCTCGGGCATGTGGCCTTCCGAGGGTTCAGTGAGCGAAGAAGTCCTCAGGTTGGTCGCAAGGCACGGCATAAAATGGGTCGCAACGGATGAAGGCGTACTCTCGAATTCGATAAAGAAGAGGTTGAGGGACCATGCCGGCAACTTGACAGAACCCAACCTGCTTTACAAACCCTTCAGATTTGAGGATGTTTCTATCGTCTTCAGGGACCACACGCTCTCTGACCTCATAGGTTTTGTTTACTCTCAGTGGGACCCTAAAAGCGCCGCCCGTGATCTGATTGACAGACTGCTCAACATAAGAAATTCGGTGCCGGTGCACAGCCCTCATCTTGTATCGATAATACTCGATGGCGAAAACGCATGGGAACACTATAAGAATGACGGCCGCGATTTTTTCCTGTATCTTTACGAAGGCCTCTCAAGGGAAGAAGGTTTAAAGGCCGTTACCGTCTCTGAATTCATCAATACCGTCAGCAGAGGCGAAAGTCTCGAATACCTCCATCCGGGTTCATGGATAAATTCAAACTACGGCATATGGATCGGTCACGAGGAAGACAACCTTTCATGGGACTACCTTACAGAAACAAGGGAAATGCTCGAGCATTTCCAGAGGGAACATCCTGAAATAAGTACGGAGAATGCCTGGAAATCGATATACGTTGCAGAGGGCAGTGACTGGAACTGGTGGTATGGAGATGAACACACAACCGAGACTCAGGAGGACTTTGACGAACTCTTCAGGCTGAACCTTATGAAGGTATACAAGGAGATCGGGAAAGATGTTCCTGCACAGCTGTTTGTGCCGATCCTTAGATATGACCGGGGTATTGCCCCTACTCTCACTATAAGAGGGTTCATAATGCCTACTATTGACGGCATTGTAACCAGCTACTATGAATGGTATCAGGGCGCGCAACTCGATGTTAAAAAGTCAGGCGGCAGTATGCACAAATCCGAAAGCCTTATCTCAATGATATATTTCGGATTTAACAAAGATAACCTGTTCCTGAGAATAGACCCTAAGATACCTTTTGATGATTTTCAGGAAGACATTGAATTTTCGATCATAACCTCAAAACCCGCCGATATAAAAATAACATGTCCTGTCAGGAGACAACCCGCTAAAGGGAAGATGTTCGAAAAAGTGAACGAAGACTGGATAGAAGTAAAGGATGTCAGCGAGGTTGCCATCCAGGATATATTTGAGATCGGCATCCCTTTCTCTGACCTGAAGGCAAAGGAAAAAGACGATATCAATGTTTTTATCTCGATCAGAAAAGGTCCCGAAGAGATAGAGCGCTGCCCGTGGCGGGGCCATATCATCATAAATGTCCCCACCGAAAACTTCGAAGCAATGATGTGGTACTGATAAAACAGTGAATAGTTGTTAGTGAAAATCAACTCATTGACTAAATGAAGGCATTAATACAAAGGGTTGCTGAGGCAAAGGTAGAAATCGGAGGGAAAACGGTCAGCAGTATCGGAAAAGGGTTGCTGGTATTCCTTGGTGTTGAAAAAGGTGACGCTGAGAAAGATATTGAATATACGGTAAAGAAGATCTCGAATATCAGGATATTTGAAGATACGGATGGAAAAATGAACCTGCCTGTAAAAGATATTTCCGGAGAAGTACTCGTTGTTTCGCAATTCACGCTTGCCGCAGACTGCAGGAAAGGCAACAGGCCGTCATTTGACAATGCAGAAGAGCCAGCAAAGGCCAGAGAGATTTATCTTAAAGTAGTCGAGAGATTAAGAAGCGGGGGTGTTTCAGCTGCCACAGGCGAATTTGCCGCCTATATGCAGGTGCATCTTGTCAATGACGGCCCGGTCACAATCCTTATAGATTCAAAGAATAAAGCTTAGTCCATATTCTTTCAATTGCAGTTCCCGTGAAGCGGTCTAATCTTTCTCACAGAATTGTTTTTTGCAGCCGAAAGTAGATAAAATATAAAAAAGGGGAGATTTTTCATGAAAAGAAATTGCTGGGAATTTAAGAGATGTGGTAGAGAACCTGGAGGCAAATATGCGAAGGAACTCGGTGTGTGCCCCGCAACCGTAGAGACAAGATTGGATGGTATTCATGGCGGGAAAAAAGCTGGAAGGGCCTGCTGGGTAGTAGCCGGCACTTTTTGTAGAGGTGAAGTCCAGGGGACCTTTGCAAAAAAACTGCAAAATTGCCAGAAGTGTGATTTCTATAGACATGTTAAGAAAGAAGAAGGAGTAAACCTGCTGGAATCATCTGTTCTGTTAGAGATGATAGGCTGGGAGCGGGAAAGACTCGTCCTTGAACTTCAAAGGGCACTTAATGAAGTCCAAAAGCTGAGCGGTTTGCTGCCGATCTGTGCATGGTGCAAGAAGATACGGGATGATAATGGCTATTGGAAACAGATTGAAGAATACATCTCTGAGCATTCAGATGCGAGGTTTACTCATGGGGCGTGCCCTGAATGTTATGAAAGGATAAAAAAAGAAGAAGAGTAAATCATAAACCTTCCGCTTGAAGTTCAAATGTTTTTCTGCATATCGCATTTTTGTACTTCTGCGCTATGACACTTTTGAACTGTTTACTAATGTCTTGTCAGACGCTTTTTTATGTTAGAATTCTTCATGTCATATTTTGATGTGTTATACCCGATAAACCTCGGCCCTTTGACTTACAAATGTCCTGAGGAACTTGAAGCAATAGCGCAGCCCGGGATGATAGTCTCTGCCCCGCTAAAAAATAAGCTTACAAAAGGTGTAATAATTAACAGAAACATCTCGCCTCCCGATGAAAAGATAAAGGAGTTCAGCAAAATACACGGGGATTCTCCTGTCCTGAGCAAAAGTCTGTTGAAGCTTCTGCAATGGATATCTGAGTATTATATAACGCCTGAAGGCCTTGTCCTGAAACAGACCGTGCCGAAAGAGGTATTCATAAAAACAAAGACCGGGAAGGCAAAAAAAACACTTCCACACGACAAGCATATTGAATTTCCGGATATCCCTGAAAGAGAGTTTTCTTCCATAAAAGCATCAATATCTTCCGGTAAATACAATGCCTTTCTCCTTCATGCACCGTCATTGCTGTACGAATACTCAATCGCCTTGAGATTGCTCGATAAGACCAGAAATATTATCGTGCTTCTCCCTGAAATCTTTCAGGCAAACATGCTTTACAATGCTTTTAAAGAATCCTTCGATGAAAGACTCTGCCTTCTTCACGGAGAAATATCGAAGGGGAGGCGTTCAGAATATATCGAGGGTATCATTTCAGGGAAATATGACATAGTTATCGGGACAAGGTCAGCGCTGTTTGCACCGCTAAAAAATGTATCGCTCATTATAGTGCTGAATGAGCACAGCAGCTCATATAAGCTTGAGGAGGGTATCAGATACAACATAAGGGATGTGGCGGTGATGAGAGGTTTTATAGAAAAGGCCACAGTCCTGCTCTCTTCAATAACACCATCGATAGATTCATATTACAATTCTTTTTCGGATAAATATAAACTTATTAAGCCTTCCTCATCCTTAACACGCCCGAAGATAAGGATTATTGATATGCGGTTCGAAAAAACCGTAAAGCCTAACTTTTCAAAAACAGTTTATGAAGATTCAAAGCATCATATCAAAAAAGGGGAAAAGCTCATGTTTGTGATCAACAGGAGGGGCTATTCCACACTACTGCTTTGCAGGGAATGCGGCAATGCTGAAAAATGTCCGGAATGTGGAATACCTCTTGTACTGCACAAAAATGAAAGCACCATCAGATGCCATTACTGTGGAAAGGCATATGATATTCCCGAAAGGTGCGGCAGATGTAAAAGTTACAGCCTTGAACTGTTGGGCTCCGGCACACAGAAAGTACAGGAAGATATCGAAGCGCTCTTTGGCGTTGAGACACTCAGGTTTGACAGCGATCAGGCAAGTAAAAAGACCGATATCGAAAAACTCCTGAGCAACATATCATGTGATTCATCAAAGGTGATAGTCGGCACAAAGATGATGACGAAAAGGATCGGATTAGCTGAAAGGTTTTCGATGGCAGCAGTCCTGAATATAGACAACTCCCTTAACCTCCCGGATTTCAGGGCATCTGAAAAAGTCTATAGAGAACTGTCTTCAATAATCGGACTCTTTGACTCTGATGGGAAAATACTGATACAGACACGGATGCCTCAGAATTCCATTTTTAAATATCTTAAATCTGACAGATATTCCTCTTTTGTAAAAGAAGAACTTTCGATAAGGAAAGAGCTGAATTATCCGCCCTTTTCAAAACTGATAAATATAATCTTCACAGGAAACCTTGATCTTTCAGACAGGATAATCAAAACCGTTCACAAACTGGATCAGGACATCGAAGTCCTCGGCCCAATTGTACACAGGGATAAAAAAGGCAGGAATGAGTTTTCGATCCTGCTTAAATCTGCTGACAGGAGAAAATTAAACACCGCAGCAAGGGCTGTGCTCGATAGATTCAGGGACTCAAAAGAAACAGATATCAGAATAGATGTCGACCCGGCATAGTTCTAAATTCATAAATTTTCCTGAAAACCGAAAGGATATAGTGTTTGAGCGGTTTTATTTGGCCGATATTCAAACAGTCTGTATATTAATAAAGAAAGAGGCCAAATACCTCGGAGCGCAGCGAGAATGAGCGAGGATACTATGTCCTTTCGGTATTATCATAGTTGAATTATCCGGTGTTGTCACTTTCGCTTTTTCATTTCCTCAACCAACAGCCTGAAAATCTTTTCGGTCCGTTCCCGTGTCTTTTCTCTTGAGCCGTTGTTGTTGATCGTATAGTCAGACCTCTTTTTCTTCTCTGCTATAGGCAGTTGCGCTTTCAGCCTGAGAACGGCCTGGCTGCAGGAGAATCCTGATTTTATCAGGCGCTCTATGGCTGTCTTTTTCGTGGTATAAACCGTGATAGTCTTATCGAACTGCCTTTGATAATTCCCCTCAAAAAGAAGCGGGACTTCTACTATGACAATCCTGTCTTGATTTTTGATCCTGCCGACCTGATCACATATTTCACGCAGGACCAGCGGATGAAGCAATGCCTCAAGCTTTTTCCTTAATCTGCTGTCGTTGAATATCTTATCGGCAATCCCTGGTTTGTCCAGTTCGTCTTTGCTGTCCAAAACCTCGTTGCCGAATATTTCCAGCACCTTTCTTTTTACTTTCTCATCTTTCAGCAGCTCCCCTACGATACTGTCACTTTTTAGGACTTTAGCGCCCAGATCTTTGAACACTGAAAGCACATAACTCTTCCCCATCCCGAAATTCCCTGTCAGGCCGACTAAAAGCATACTTTATTATACATGGGGAAAGATATTTCTGTGATAACATTCCAACAAAATTGACGCTGTTTCAAGGTCTGAGTTATATTAATAAAGCGAGATTTTGAAACGGAGGTCTTTTTTATATGCCTATATACGAATACGAATGCCGGAAATGCAGACAACATCATGAAATAATGCAGAAGATCACGGCAAAACCTTTGTCAAAATGCCCTGACTGCGGAGGTGAACTGCAGAAATTAATCTCAAATACGTCATTTGTCCTTAAAGGCACAGGCTGGTATGCAACGGATTATGCCTCAAATAAAGGCAAGGAAGAGACAAAGAAGTCCGACAAGAAAGACAAAAAACCTCTCGATCTGAAAAGCGAACTGAAAAAAGATAAAAAGACAGAAACCAAATCTGAAACTAAAAAAGCAGCATCTTCAAAATAGTGCCTTCACCTCATGTACATATCCCGTTTAACAGGATACCTGAGTATATTGACTTCATCAAAAAAAACAGGCTGAACCTTGAGATATATTTCAGTTCGGTTGTTCTGGACGCCATATCCTCTGATGACATTATAGCCCTGAAAGGCTCCCTCGACTACAACCCTTTCTTTTCCATACATGCACCTTTCATGGATCTTTCACCAGGCGCTATGGACTCAAAGGTGCGCAAGGCAACAATGGAAAGGTTCAACCATGTCCTCGATATATCAGAGACATTAAAGCCTGAAGCGATCGTCTTTCATTCAGGTTATGAGAAGTGGAAATATGCACTTAACACGGACCTCTGGCTTGAGAAGAGCCTTCTGACATGGCAGCCTGTCAATGAAAGGGCTTCCGCTCTGGGGGTAAAAATCGCTGTTGAGAATATATTTGAAGATGAGCCTTCCAACCTGAGGCTTTTAGCGGAAAAAATAAATTCGAATAATTTCGGCATCTGCTTTGACACAGGCCACTGCAACCTGTTTTCCAGAGTCCCACTGGATGAATGGATGAGTTCGCTTAATCCATATATTATTGAACTCCACCTTCATGATAATAATAAAACCTCCGACCAGCATTTACCGGTTGGAGAAGGTACCTTTGACTTCGAAAGATTTTTTGCGCTTCATGAAAACAAAAATTGCCTCTATACTATTGAAGCTCATTCACCCGAAAACGTGATTAAAAGCATGGAAAGGCTGAAGAAGTATCTTGCATAGATTTGCATTACCTGATGTATAATCTTTCATGTCTGATAAAGAGATTTTCAGAGAAAAACTCCAATCTTTAATCAGCAAGTTCGAAAAGGACAAAAACCACTACCTCTCAAAAGGCTATCCCGAAGCACAAGTCAGAATAGATTTTCTGAACCCTCTCTTTGAAGCCCTCGGCTGGGACATAGAGAACAAGGCGCATAAACCTCCGCATGAAAAAGACGTTATTGTTGAGCTTTCGCTCTCTTCTGGACGACCTCCAATCTAAATTTTTTGAGCAGCCAATTAAGCAATGCTTTTTGGTCATTAATTGGTGCGCGGCGTGCTTGAGAAAGCAAATAAAGTTGATCCGGCTTTGGAAGGGCAGTATTTTGTAAGCCTTCATTGCAGTTTGTACAAATAGCGCGCAAGTTTTGCGGAGTATCGTCACCACCCTTGGATTTATCCTTGATATGTCCGATTGTCAAACGGACGGTGCGAGGACCACCGAGCGGGTCTGGATCGCCAGCCGCAACACCACACATCTGGCAAGTATAACCATTACGCTCTAAAACCCACGCACGCGTTTCTTTTGATATCCCACGCTTAAACGCCGGGGTTCGAACCGTTGTTTCGAGAAGGTACTGGCCTGGCTTTAAATCCGTTCGATCTTTGTGGGAAAGGATTTGATAACCTTCTTCATTCCGAAGTTCGCGAACCCGTCTTGCCCATTCAACTGCTCCGCCACTCGCCTTTTGAATCTGTTTCGATTCTAAAACTTTGCCAATATTTGCAAGTAGATAGTTAAGGATTAACTCTTTAGAGCCAAAGGTCTTTTTGGTTGGCATGCCTTATTCGTTCCTTTGAAAAT
>JAKAKQ010000050.1 GCA_021813425.1 Nitrospirota bacterium | reverse complement strand
TACAATGCCGAGAAAACCCTCGAAATAACTTACAGGGAAATACCTCGTGAGATTGTTGACGACGTTCTTCTTATAGATGATGCAAGCAGTGACAAAACTGTGGAAGTGGCGAAGTCAATCGGCATAAAAACCATTATACATCCCTCAAATAAAGGTTACGGGGGAAACCAGAAAACCTGCTACCGGGAAGCGCTGGCGCAAAGGGCCGACATCGTAGTCATGCTTCACCCCGACTATCAGTATTCACCGCGCCTTATAACTGCCTTAACATCTATGATCGCCTCTGGTAATTACGATGTTGTTCTCGGATCGAGGATACTCGGGGGTGGGTCAATAAAAGGCGGGATGCCCGTGTATAAATATATCGCAAACAGATTTCTTACATTTGTCGAAAACATTGTACTCGGTGCAAAACTTTCCGAGTACCATACCGGTTACCGCGCCTTCAGCCGGAAGGTGCTCGAGACCCTCCCGCTTGAGGAAAATTCCGACGATTTTGTATTTGATAATGAAATGCTTGCCCAGGCAGTTTACTTCGGATATAAAATAGGTGAGATAAGCTGTCCTACCAAATATTTTAATGATGCCTCATCCATTAATTTCAGCAGGAGCGTTAAATACGGTCTGGGCGTACTTATAACCACCTTTAAATTTGCCATGCAGAAGACCGGCATAATGAATTCGCAAATATTCAGCAGGAAAGGGAAAAAGCTCACATAAAAAGGGATTTTCACTTTCCCCGTTCTTTTTTGCTCCTGAATATTGAAAGCTCCTGGGCAAGGTTTTTGACCTGGTCTGTAAGACTTGATATCTTCACAGACATATGAAGGAGTATCAATAAGAGAAATATCATGCCGAAGAAGAAAAGCACTGACGATGGCAAGATGCCGCCGATAAAATTGCTGATAGTTACAAGGAGGTCATACCATAATGAAAGTATCACGATAGTAGATCCGGTAATGAGCCAGAGCCATGAATATTCCTCTCTGAGCTTCCTTCTTCTCACAAGCTCGATTATATAGACAAAAAGAAACGCCCCGATTAAAATAGCAATTATTTTCAGTTTAATAGTCATTTTTCACCTCGCATAAAACGGGTATTTCAATCCCTTCTCAGAAGAGTCACAAAGATCGAAAGGACCATCTTGAAAAGATAATATAAAGGCACTATGCCGCTGTGCATGGACTTTTTCTTGGTGCTCTGGTTCATTTTTACAGGGACCTCAACAAATCTCATCCCTTTTCTATGCAGCATTATGAGCACATCAGCGTCGGGAAAATCTGTTGGATAGGCATCGCTTGCATAGAATTTCATTGACTTCTCATTCAATGCCTGGAAGCCGGATGTCGGATCCGTTACTTTCTGTCCGGTTATGGAAGATGCTATCATGCTGAAAAATATCATCCCTATCTTCTTCAGCGTAGTCGGCCTGTAGTCTCCTTCACCAAGAAATCTCGACCCTATTGCAACATCTGCGGAACCTGACCTGACCTCTTTAAGGAGCGGCATTATATACCCCGGGTCATGCTGACCGTCAGCGTCCATCTGAACTGCAAACCTGTAACCTTTAAATAAAGCATATTTATATCCTGTCTGAAGGGCAGCGCCATAGCCCAGGTTAAACGGCAATTCAATAACCAATGCGCCGGCATCCCTCGCCTCCTTAACTGTCTTATCAGTCGAACCATCATTGATAACAATGATATCTGTATTAACGAATTTCCTTATTCCGGTAATAGTCGCTGCAATCCTTCCCGCTTCATTATAGGCCGGAATTATTATTGCAAAATCATTCATCTCTTCATCTCTGCTATGAAATCTTCTATTTTAATATTTTTTCCCCATCAGCATGAAAAAAGGGGCAAACCTTATCCCCTGACCTCTTGCAACATATATCATTATATCCATGAGAAAGGCTGCAGACCTCATGATCGGATTATCCCACCGTCCGTAGAACCCTTTTAAAATTTCTGCTTCGAACCCGGTTCTTATCAGGATATCTTTGAACTGTCCCGGCGGAATTAAATGCTCTGCCCAATTTCCTGTATAAGGGTCACATGTATTTGTGGGATGGCCGGGCATTTCAGGCATTCCCCCTGTCTTCATATATTCATCCACACATCTGTCTATATCAGGCCGCATCATTCCCCTTGTAGCCCTTGCCAGAAGCGCCACTTCATTTTCAGTCAGATCACGGTTATGCTCAAGGATCATCTCCTTCCTGGCATTGAAATAGGCCTTCAAAGAATCTCTCTCCTTGTGTCCCCATTTCTTTTCCCGGTCTTTATTTTCAAGGTCAACCTGTTTCTTCATCAATATCTTTCTTATCAGAGGATTACAATTATTCGCATGTGATGACATCACAATACTCAATGGCCCTTCCGATAAGCCATAAAGTTTCCTGAAGAACCATTCGATATCATAAACATGCTCGATTACATCGCATGAGACAAACGCATTAAGGTAAATAGAGTTCTTTCTCAGGAACCCCATCACTTTGTCAATATCGCCCTCTACGTAATATTCGGCGGCATTTCCGGTTGATTCGCCCAGGACCTTTGCATCTCTGCACGAAACATCATAAATGTCATTGTATATTACAGTGCCGATACCGATCTCCTTGGCCAGCAGAGACATTATCCCAGAACCGCCTCCATAATCGCATAACACAATTCTATCCAGTGGAAGCTTTGCATTAGCAGCTGACCATAAAAGTATATATGAATACATCTGCAATGTCCTGTGCAGGTTGCGCAGACGTTCATTCAGATATCTCTTGTTATATTCAGATATATCCAATGAATATATATCTGTATCCTTCAGTTTCCTGTGTAGTCTGCCTGCAGAAGCATTCACATGCATTATTAATCCCTGATCTTCAGGCAGGGCAGCATATTTATATATGAATTCCATCACAAACCCTTATTGCCCGGCCTTTGATGTCCTGTCTCAAGAGGCTTTCCAAGGATCATGCCATACATATCAAGCAGTCTGGAGAATTCCTTTTCAAAGGTAATAGTCCTTAAAAACCCTCTGTTTTTTTCCCCGACTTCTTTTCTCAATTCATCATTTAATAAGATCTTCTTTACCACCCTTGCAAGGTCGGCCTTGTCATCAGGAATATATTTCCCATCGTTGTCAGCGCCCAGCACTTCCATAAATCCGGGCAGGTCCTGATATACCACAGCCTTTCCAAAGGCCATATATTCAAAGACCTTGTTTGGGAGCGCCACATCCTGCTGGGGGGATTTCTTGAAGGTCACAATACACAGCTTTGCCTTGTTGATAACATCATACAGACGTTCCCTGTTTATATGTCCCAGAAATTCTACCAGGTCATTTAGGCCTTTATTTATTACATACTCTTCGAGCTTTTTTCTGTACGGCCCATCACCCGCGATTACCAGTTTTGCGCCTGTTTCGTTATTTATATCCGGCATGACATCAAACATGTCCTCGAGGCCCATAATTGCCGTATAGAGCGTCCCTGAAAATAATATATAATTGCCTTCCGGTTCTTTCCCGTAACTATCAGCCAGATTGCTCATCTGCGGGTTTATGTTCTTCATCACCTCAAACGGCTTTTCTCCGATGTATTCACCTACCCTTTTTATCATAGCTATCTTAAGCGCCTCTGATACAGTCAAAATACCCGAGCATCTTTTGAGAGTGCCCTTCTCGAAAAAAAGGCCTGCGGCAAGATATATCTTCTTTAGAACAGGATTTATTTCGAGCGACGAAATCAGTTCATAAGCCCCGTCATGCACATCATAGACAACAGGGATCTTTTTCAACGAACACAGGATTGATGTTATAAAGGCAATAGTCTCAGGCGGATTATGGACATGTACTATGTCCGGTTTTGTTTCATTAATAGTCTTCAGGATTATCCACCATGAATAAACCAGATTTGCGATCTCTCTTAAAAAAACAGTTGGGAGAGACGGCAGCCGGCAGAAGACCTTTATTCCTTCAAAGTACGGGTCATTAAAATTTTTATTGTTTCTATCATCCAAAATATTCTGAGGGATTCGCCTGCTGAGCAGTGTAACATCATAGCCGTTCTTTCTCAGTCCCTGGCATTGTCTCATACACCTCAGGCAGGGACCTATGAGAGGCAAAACCTGTATCGGCAGTATCTGGAGTACCCTTTTCTTCTCGCTTCTAAATTTTTCTGAATTGATGTTCATTTCTTTCTAATAAGTGAATGGGGAAAATAACACTTCAAAAAAATCTCCCCTAACCCCTCTTTGCCAAAGAGTCCCGAATGCTTTCGGGATTTGGCAAAGGGAGGATAGGAGGGATTTTATAATTGGATGTCTTCATATTTATGAACTCCTTAGTAACAGTTACTTTTTTAAGCCTTTTAATAATTTAGCGGGATTCCCTGCCATAACAGATCCTGGCGGCACATCCTTTGTCACAACCGAGCCGGCGCCTATTAACGCCCCTTCCCCGATCTTAATCCCGGGGAGTAATGTTGCATTAGCGCCTATAACAGCTTTCCTTTCAACTCTTACACCTTTGAGGTCCTGCTTCGTATCCGGCCGGTTCGGATATTTGGCATTGGTAAGTACGGCATTTGGCCCTATCCAGCATTCGTCTTCAAGAACCGAATACTCCGGGATAAAAACCTGGGAATGTATCCTCACACTGTTTCCGATCTTAACATGGTGTTCGATGACCGAAAGTGTACCGATGCTTACGTCGCTGCCTATTTCATTAAGCTCCCTGATATTTGCCTTGTTCCCTGTCTGGAAATTGCTCCCTATTCTGTTTCCGGCATATATCACCGTGTGTGATCTTATCACTGCGTTATCACCGATGCTCGTCTCCAGTTCCCCTTCTTTATAACCACGCGGAGGAGTTCCAACAATAGCAAAATCTTCTACAACACAATTTTTGCCGAATCTGACATTGGTATGTATGATTGCCGTCTTACTTATCATCGGTTACCCCGAGGCGGCATTTCTTTGGGGTGAACCTCAGAAATACCTCCTTGCCTGTTTCAGCAGATTCATAAATAGCGTTTATCAGTTCAACCGATCTCCTGCCTTCGAGCCCGTCTATCAGTCCTTTTCTCTCACTGTTAAGACTGCCCACAACGTCTTTGAAGAATTCGGTATGGTTCCATGCCGGTTCAGCCGGGACGTTTGAAAATCTTTCCCAAACCTCCCTGTCCATTTCATCGGGTTCGCTGAAATTCCAGGTTTTCAGTTCATTCATAAAGAATCCGCCGATCTCAACAGATCCCTTTTCTCCGAGTATACTGATGGAACCCTCAAGGTCTTTCGGCCTTGTTGCTGTAGTAGCTTCTACTACACCCAGGGCGCCGTTTTTGAATTTCAATATGGCTATCCCCGTATCCTCTGCCTCGATCCTGACCAGCCTTGTAGCGGTCTTGGCCATTACACTATCAACATCTCCGATCATCCAGATCAGCATATCGATATGATGGCTCGCCTGATTGGTCAGGACCCCGCCGTCATATGCCCATGTCCCCCTCCATGACTTCTGATCATAGTACGCCTGGTCCCTGCTCCACCTGACCCTTATTGTCCCCATTACAAGCTTACCGAAGCGGCCTTTTTCTATGGCCTCTCTCAGCTTCTGTACCGGCGGGTTAAAGCGGTTCTGCTTGACAACGAAAATCTTCAGTCCTCTCCTGTCGCATTCTTCCAGTATCCTGTCAATATCATCGAGTCTCAGGGCCAATGGCTTTTCAACAACGAAATGTCTGTTATACCGGAGTAAATCAAAAAAATTTCCTGCATGCGCACCGGATGGGGTCATTATATCAAAGACATCGGGGTCTGTCTTTTTAACCATTTCTTCAATATCAGCAAAGGCAGGTATCGAATGTTTTTCACTGAAAGACCTTGCGGATTCCGGATTGATGTCAAATGCCCCCACTATTTCAGCGTTGTCTATCCTGCTGACAGCCGTAACATGCTTGCCGGCTATGGCGCCGCAGCCGATAAAGGCAATCCTGATTTTCCCTGTTTTCATATTGTTCATTTCTTCTCCTTGGTATTATAGCCCTTTCACTGCATTCCACAGCTGATCTATCACATACTCAACCTGTTTATCGCTCATGTCTCCATAAATCGGAAGGCTTAAGATATCGTCTTTCAATGCATAAGAAACAGGGAAGTCTGCCGGTTTATGCCCGAGATAATCATATGCCTTTAAGAACGGCAAAGGTATGGGGTAGTGGATCCCGGTCGAGATCCCTTTTTCCGAAAGCAGTTCCCTTATCCTGTCCCTTTTCTTCACCTGTATGACGTAAAGATGGTAGACATGTCTTACATCCTGCATTACAGAGGGTGTAAAAGCAATACCCTTTAGCCCCTCATCATATTTTTTTGCGATTGCTATCCTCCGTTCTGTCCACTCTTCAAGATGTTCCAGTTTAACATCGAGTACAGCAGCCTGAAGCCCGTCAAGACGGCTGTTTACACCCTCGAATTCATGGTTATATTTTTCGACCCTTCCGTGATTGGCATACATCCTGATTTTAAGCGACAGTTCATCGTTGTTTGTTACCACTGCCCCTGCATCACCATAAGCGCCGAGGTTTTTCCCGGGAAAGAAACTGAAACAGGCACAGTCCCCGAGTGTCCCAACCCTTCTTCCCCTGTACATTGCACCGTGTGCCTGGGCAGCGTCTTCAATAACAAAAAGATTATGCTTTTTTGCAACACCCATAATGCCATCCATATCAGCCGGCTGCCCGTAAAGGTGTACAGGGATAATAGCCTTTGTCCTTCCAGTAATAACACCTTCGATCTTTTTTACGTCGATATTATAGGTCTCTTTATCGCAGTCGGCAAAGACCACTCTTGCCCCTGTCATTGTGACCGCTTCTGAAGTTGCGATAAAAGAATTCGCAGCCGTTATTACTTCATCGCCTTTACCGATGCCCAAGGACTTCAGCGCAATAAATAACGCATCTGTCCCGTTTCCGACACCGATGCAATGTTTAACGCCGATATAGTTCTGAAAATTCTGTTCAAAGGATTTCAGGTATTTGCCGCCGATAAATGCGGAATCAAGAATAACGCCGGAAATCGCTTCGTCTATTTCTTTTTTGATGTTCTCATATTGTGCTTTCAGGTCTACGAATGGAATTTTCATTTAGGACCCCTCTGTTTTAATTGCCATAAGTTGTTATTTTACTAATTCTCTTACATGTAAAGCGACTTTTACCTGTCATTTCGGGTCTGAGCCGGTATCAAGAGTGAATAGTTTTTCCCGGTTAATCCACTTAATTCATAAATTTTCCTGAATGGCGAAAGGATATAGTATTTGAGCGGCTTTTTTTGTCCCGATAGGCATCGGGAAGCGAAGCGAGAATGAGCGAGGATACTATGTCCTTTCGTTATTATCATGGTTTATGAATTATCCTGGTTAATCCTGAAACAAGCGCCTTCAGATAGCGGGCGGTCTTTATAACAAGCCAGTAGGAACCGAATTCGCTGTGATCCCTGACAGGTGCGCCCATTATTTCTTCAAACTCCTCCCTGCTGATTCCGAGCTTTTTCATTACAAACTCCTTGTCGCTTTCGAGCAGTTCAGGCGGGTACGGATCGCTTTTGAGTTCTTCAAGCGCTTCATCCCTTGTTATCTGACCGGATACGATCAGGCTGGAAAGGTGAGCCTTCCTCTTGTCGATATTGAATTTAGTCGGGAGGTAATACCCCTGGAAAAACCTTGTCCATATCGATTCATAGTGTTTCCCGCCGTAGTATCTCCATCCCACCTTTTCTCCCAGAACCTTCATAGCCTCGTTTTTGTTATAATCCAGATAATAAAGCAGGTCTATCCTTTTTATTTTAAGGTACGTGAAATATAATTCTTTGAACAGGCCGATGGAAGGATATCTTTTTAAAGGCGATCTGCCATATGCTTTATGAATGGACAGTATATTCCTTAAATCCCTTGGATTGTAAACCCATTTGGGGGGCAGGATGAATTCTGTCTGAAAATTGTAACCGCTCAGAAAATATCTGATGCCTTTCTCCGCAGCCGTCTTATACAGGATTGTGGAAAAGGCGTAATCCTGCGGCACATCCGCATTCACAACAGAGGCCTTCAGATAAGCCAGTTGCAGATCCTTCATCTCTTCCCAGTCCACAACAAAAGTGTGTAGATCAAATCCGAGCTTCACAACAATATTCTCTATATTTTTGACCGCTATCTCGGAATTCCATCCGCTGTCGAAATGAACAACTAAAGGCCGCAATCCAAACTCCTTTGCTTTATATGCTACAAAGGAACTGTCGACCCCACCGCTCAATCCGAGTATGCAGTCATATTCCTTACCCTTCCCCCACTCTTTTATCTCATTGATAATTTTGTCCAGCTCGGTTTCCCTCACCTGTCTGTCCGGAAGGTTCTTCACAAACGCATCATACTGCCTGCAATAGTTACATACTCCTTGATCGTCGAACTCGATGTCCGGATCGGTTGTATCCATTACACATTTCGTACATATTTTGTATTCGCTATTCAATCGTTTCTCCTCTTCATAGAAAAAACATTACTGAAGTATTTTCTCTATTTCCGAAACCTCCGGATAATTGATCAATACAGCCCTGTGTTTGCCGTAGAAAACAAACATGCTCCCTGCTGCAACCGCTGAGGCGTGTCCCTTTTTGACCGCATCTGAAAAATCCTGAAGCCTTCCGGCGCCTCCACATGCAATGACCGGAATATTTACAGCATTTGATACCCTTGCTATTAACTCTATGTCATAGCCCTCCATTGTCCCGTCCCTGTCAACAGAGGTCAGCAATATCTCGCCTGCCCCCATTTTTTCGACAGAAACAGCATATTCAAAAGGGTCTTTATCCGTTATTTTACCCCTGCTGCCGTCATAGATCCTGTATTTACCGAACAGATTTCTCTTAACATCAATAGAGACGACAATACTCTGGCTTCCGAAAAAATCGGATGCCTCCCTGATAATACCCGGATTTTCAAGCGCATGACTGTTGATCGAGACCTTCTCGGCGCCGAGGGAGAAAATCGTTTTGATTTCCTCGATGGACTTAATCCCTCCCCCGTAACAAAACGGCATAAAACATTCTGTTGCAATGTCTTCGATCATCTCATAGTTAGGTTTTTTATTTTCCCTGGCAGCCATGATATCAAGAAAGATCAGCTCGTCAACCTCTTTCTCATTGAAGATCTTGACAGCGTTCATCGGATCCCCGACATATTTTGGGTCTTTAAACTTAACGGTTTTGACAAGCCCTTTATCTTTAAGTAAAAGGCATGGAATGACGCGGGTAGTTAACATAAAAACCGGTTATAGGTTATAGGTTATAGGTTATAGGTTATAGGTTATAGGTTATGGGTTATGGGTTATGGGTACAGGCACGAACCTTAATAAGAGAGCCAAGCTTTTTACCAAGGGATAAACATTTTAATTCCAAATTATCAAATGTTTCACTGTTGATGTAACCGATTTCGAAAGCTATTTCTAACTGGGTACGGAATTCAGCTAAAGAACCTTTGGCGATATAAAGGAATCTTACAGCATCTTTATTAGTGTTTCTTTCATCGCCCTCTGCTATATTACTTGGGATGCTGACCGCTGCCCTTCTTAATTGATCCCTCAAACCGAAATCTTGATTAAACTGTCCAGCCTGTGTAAGCCTGTAAATTTCTACAGCTAAACTTTTACTCTCCTGCCAGACTTTCAAATCCTTAAATCCAGCCATAATCGTTCCTCCATTATTTATTAACAGCGCCTTATTACGTTTTGCCAATAACCCATAACCCATAACCTCTTACCTATTATCCTTTGCCCAGTTTGTCAACAGCCTCATCCCGAATTTATGGCTTTTCTCCGGATGGAACTGGACCCCGAATATATTTCCCCTGTTTATTGAAGAGACAAAATCATAACCGTAATAAGTGGTCGCCAGAACATCTTCACTGCTATTGCAGACAACGTGATATGAGTGAACGAAATAAAACCTCGGCTTATCACCTAAATCTCCGAAAAGAGGATGTTCCTTTGCAATCTTTAGATAATTCCACCCCATATGAGGTATCTTCAGATCGGTCTTATCCCCTTCAAATCTGAATTTCACCGTCTCTGCATCGATCCATCCAAGTCCGTCCAGAATCCCTTCCTCACTCCTTTTCGCAAACAACTGCATGCCGAGGCAGATACCGAGTATCGGGGTTGCATCCTTTATCACCTTATCGTTAAGGACCTGTATCAGTCCCCGTTCCGAGAGATTTTTCATACCGTTGTCAAACGCACCGACACCGGGGAGTATTAATTTATCCGCCTTTTCGATATCAGAGATTTTCGAGGAAATTACAGCCGAGGCGCCGATTTTTTTCATCATGTTCAATATCGAGCCCAGATTGCCCATGCCGTAATCGATTATCACTATCATATACCCTCACCCATTGCCTATCACCTATTTCTGCGGTTACTCCAGCAACAGGGCGAGGGGAATTGCCCAAAGTCTCCCCCCCAGGCTAACGGGAGCAGTCCCGTTGTAAGCCAGAATTCCGGCCACGCAATGCTGAGTTGCAGCGACGAAGGATTTCAGTCCTGAGAGATCTTTCTTTTCCCAGCGTGAAGCCGCCTTGACCTCGATCGCAAGGCATTTATTCCCTGCTTCTATGACAAAATCCACCTCATGACGCCCCTGTATATTCCAGAAATACAGGCTGGCCTGCGGCCACGCCGCATCGATGACCCCGGCAATATTTTGCGCAGCATATGTTTCAACCATAGCTCCCCTGAGCGGATCATCCAAAAGGTTGTCCTTGCCTGCCAGGTAACAGGCGAGGCCGGAATCTCCCATGTAAAATTTGGGTGATTTTATAAGTCTGCTGATCCTGTTTTTGATATAAGGGGCAAGCCGATAGAAGATGCAGGACATCTCCATTATGGAAAGATAGCCGGATACCGTTGCCGATGTAAGACGGGCTTCTCTTCCCAGTTCACTGATGCTCAAGACGCCGCCTGTTCTCAGTGCGGCCAGGCGCAACAGACCCCGAAACGGAATAATGTTGCCTATACGGCCGAGGTCGCGGATGTCCCGGTCCAGATAGGTATGTTCGTAGCCCTTGAACCAGTTGACCCTATTTTTCATGCCTCCGAGGCAGACTGAAGGCATACCTCCCGTGATAACCTCATCCAGTCTAACAGGCAACGCTTCCGGCAGGTCCGCTATTGACGGTTCTTCAAAGAATTTCATTATAAACGGCTTCTCTGACAGTCGCCCCTTCAATTCACGGCGGGTAAATGGATGAAGATTGAAATATACGGCCCTGCCTGCAAGACTTTCGGAGATATTTTTCATCAGTAGGAAGTTTGCAGACCCTGAAAGGATGAATTTGCCGGGAACCCTCTTGCGGTCCACTGCACGCTTGATTGCAACAAACAGCTCGGGGCATCTCTGGGCCTCATCGATGGCCAGCGGCTCGGCCGTATCAACAAAACTGTCCGGATTCTCACGCGCTGCTGCGAGCTGTGCAAAATCATCGAGTGTGACGTATCTTCTGCCCTGAAGTTCGGCCTGTTGCTGCAGAAAGGTGCTCTTCCCGGTCTGCCTCATGCCGGTTATAGCCACAACCGGCATGTCATCAAGGGCGTCTACAATGGAACCGGTGATTTCACGTGGCAGATATGTCATAATTAATCATAGTATATTGTCATAATGCCGATATTTCAAGCCTTAACTCCCTGTCACGACAACAATCGGCATTTCATCCAATGCGTTTAATACAGTATGTCCTATCTCGCGCCGAAAATATTTGACTGTCATAATATTACAAAGTATAGTGGCATTTTGCCATTATGTCAAGCAATGCTACGACTACCACCTGTCGCCTCGTGCCTTTTTCCTATCGCCCATAGTCTATTGCCTCGTCCCCTTCGCCTTTTGCCTATTACCCATCGCCTATAACCTGTCGTTAATGATCGAGCCCAGATTGCCCATGCCGTAATCGATAACCACTACCATATATTAAAACCCTTCACCATGAAATCAATGCCATGTTCACCCATATAGATACAGAAACTTCCTGACGATACTGACACTATCAATATCAGGCGATGGCGATTTATCTTCATTTTTCAATGTCCGTTTTTTTTCGGCCTGTTGTTTTATGGCCTTGAGCAGGTCTTCAGCATTAAAAGCAGTTACTGCACACCCTGACGCTATCTGCTTCGTGAACACGGACAGGCCGGCACTGTCGGTAATGACTGACGGTACGCCGAACCGTTCTGCTTCTACCACAGTTGAAGACATGGCAGTTATATTAACATCAGCGTGTCTCAATAATGCCTGCAGAGGAAGATCAGTCGCCTGATCGATTTCAAAGTCCGTAATTCCATTTTTCTCAAACAGTCTCCTAATCTTCTCACGCTCATTATCCATGCACGGATGCAGCCTTATCCACCATTTGTACCTGTCCTGCGACATCCTGATCGCATAGAGTATCCAGTCAGTTATATCCGAACGTATGCTCGGCGTAAACAATATGAAAGGCTCTTTATCTCTATAGGTCATGAGTTTTTTTATCTGTTTATCATAATGTCTTGTGATTTCGCTCTCTTCCCCCCTCCAGAGGTTCTCCCATAAATTCCCGCCCGTAAAAGGCTGGCACAGGTTGCTGACTTTTCCGTTCCATCTGCGTATGATTTCAGCATCATAATCGCTCCAGCACCAAAAAACTGTGGGGAACATCTCATAGCCGCCGTCAGGAAGCTTCTCCCAGCGTCCATATGCCACATGCTCCACGCTTCCCATCCCATGTTGGATGTCAACCGATTTTATCCCGCATTCACGGCATGCCAGGATCATCGCAGAACCAAAGATTGAATAGTATTCTGCAATAAAAACAATAGAGGGTTTTGTCTTTTGCAATATTCTCCCGAAATACTCCTTTAATTCCAGTACTGTATTTACCGTATACCTCAGGCTTTCTATCGTGGGGATATTCACTTCATTATATTTTGACTTCAGATAGTCTGTTAGTTTGGAAAACCCCTCAAGTGATTCGCTGTCTGGATTTTTTTTCCTGAATAGTTTATTCCTAATCATAATGCAATCGAGGTATGGCTGTATGAATCTCGATTTTCCGTATCTCGGAATTCTGTATTCCCCGCTTCTGGACATCTCTATCAACAAGCTTTTCTTTTTAAATGAACTCAAAATATCCATATAGGGTTCACAAAACCTGTCATACCATTTCTGCATCAGTAATGTCCTGTGCAGCGCATAACTAAGAAAAATAAAATTATAAGGCTCGTTCATATCCGCGTTGTTCCTAATATCAGCAATCCTTGCGTAACAATAGGCAAAAATATCTCTAATTTTTTTCATACCTATTTTCAACTGGGAAAACAGCTTGTTTTTTCCCTTAAATATTCCATCCGCTTCCCTGCCGTGGTAAAACAGGGCAATACATAACTGGATGCGGAAAAAAAACCAGATATGGAGTCCCTGTATCATCCATTTCTCTACCGGATATCTCTGCTCAATCTCATATATGATTTCATTAATCTCAGAGATGCTAAGCCTCATTTCTGAAAAGCCTCCGGATATCCCATGGCATCTTGTAAACCGCTGCGCTCAAAAGCCAGGTCATTAAAAAACTGATAAAAAAAGCGAGGGCTGAAGCCTGTGCAGCGCCGATCGGTCCATTTTTCTTAATGAGCAAATAGGTAAATAAAATATTAATTGCAGCAGTGAAAAACGTCACCCATGCAAGAGGGGCTGTCCTTCCCGAGAAAAAAATATAGTTTGCGACCATGTAATACATGCCGCAGAACGAGAACCCGACTGCAAGCCATACTATGTACCTGCCTGCTTCGAGAAAAGCCCTGCCTACGAAAAAGCTCAGGAACCACGGCGCTGCAACGGCGAAGAAGACAGCAAAGACAAGAATCAGGACAAAATAGAGATAGGTCAGCTTCACAATCCTTTTTTTCATCGAGAAATCATCATCCGACAGGTGTCTGTACAGCCATGGCGCATATGCCTGATTGAACGATGAGGCGAGGAGTTCAATCACATTCGCCAGTTGAAACCCTATAGTATAAATACCCGCATCCGCAATACTTACCATGTTAGCTATAAGTATCCTGTCTGTCTGGGTAATTAGCATGGCACCAAGGACATGAGGGATAAGAGGTATCCCAAACTTAAGCGCATGGTTCATATATGACCTGTCATAACTTAATTTCAGCCAGCCGTTTCTGTAAAGCAGAATGCAACCTGTAATGGCAAATAGAACTATAGTTATTATCTGTGCCTCAATCCTGCCCTGCCAGCCCTTTGCCAGGGCAACCACCAAAAGAACAGACAGGACAATATTCGTAAGTGTCTGCAGGTTCTGGTATATACCATATCGAACCGGCCTGTCCTCCGCCTGCCAGAGTGTCATCAACACGAGGATGAAGAACTGTCCAAAAGATACAAGTACCACCGCCCATAACCAGTCCCCAGGGAATGCAGTGAATGAACTTATAGTGCCTGAAAAGAGCCACGCAGCAGCTGAGAAGATTGCCGTACTGATGAAGAGGAGGTAGAAACAGTTTCCTATATACTTCGGAAGGTCTGTTCTGTTCCTGTCAAAATACTTAACGCTGATAGCCGCATGAACATTCAATCCGACAAAAGGGGTCGCTATCCCGATCAATATTGAGAACATTGCAACAATCCCATAATCCGAAGGGGTCAGATAACGCGTTAGAACCGGAATCATCAAGAATGGTACAGCAGAATTTATTAATCTTGAAAATGTATAAATTCCTGCTGATTTTAGCAGATTAGAGCGCAGTAGGGTGCTGATCATGTTTATTTCCTGTCCGGATTGAAATACCTGAACGGCTACAGGGTCAACTTTCTTTTGAAGTAATATGGGTATATGTTCTTGTAAGTTGTTCGGATCTTAATCCAAGACCGAGTTTATCGGAGATGCGTTGCAGATGAAAAGTAACGGCATCAGCCAGGACGTTATCGGGCAGATTGGTCAGATTAAATCTCAGGTCCTGGCGATCACCCATTTTAAGCAGATAATCCTCCATGTCGTCTGCATAACCTTTTTGCTGCGCTGCTTCCATCATCGGTGTCCCAGGTTGAGGGAGAAGATAACCGACACTCGGATAAATATTCAGATCGTAGCAGATATCGAATGTCTGCTTCAGAGTTTCCAGGGTTTCCTGCGGATACCCGATAACGAGGCTCGTCATTGTCTTGATACCAGCCTTGTCCAGTGCTTTCTTCTGCTCAATAAAATCTTCGACTGTCAGTTTCTTGTTCATGGTCTTCAATATCTCAGGGTTCCCTGACTCAAGCGAATATCCAAGGCCCTGACAACCGGCCTTTTTTATTTTCCTTAATAATTCAATATCATCTTTTGTAAACAGGTTTGAGCGGATGTCGGCATTCCAGTAAAATTCAATACCTATGTCAAGCAATTTATCAACAAAATCAATGACCTGTTTTTTTGTAAAAAAGGTGAGTTCATCAAAAAAATTAATATAATTAATCCCATATTTTTCCTGCAATAAAGCGACCTCTGACAAGATTGACTGGGGCGAACGGTAACGGTATTTTGCATACTGAAAAACATGGTAACAGAAAGAACAACGGAAGGCGCAGCCACGCGCAGTGTTCACAACAAAGGCCTTAATCTTCTCTATCGGAATAGGATATGGTTTACGGACATCCTGAATAGCCTTGCTGACATATAATCCCATGTCAAAAAGGTCCCAGTCAGGATGTCCAACGTCTTCAATATTCATTACAGTCTCATAGCCGGTATCCACGATCTCTCCATCCTTAAGAAAAACAATCCCTTTAACCCCTTCTAAAGGGGTTTTGTCCTCGATCGCCCTGAGCAGTTTGCAAATGGTGATATCCCCCTCCCCTTTAACTGCGATATTTACTTCTGTATTTTTTAACAAATGTTCGGGGATGGAAGAGGCTACTGAATTGCCGGCTATTATGATCGCACCCCGGTTGGTCTTTCTGGCTATAGAAGCAACATTCTTGGCGAATTTATACCCGGAGACAAGAGTGCCGAATGCAATAACATCGTAGATTTTTTTTGTCAATATTTCTTCGATTTCCCGATCGGAATAACGATGTGCTTCGATATCAATTATATCGAAGGTGTATCCCGCATGTTTCATGGCTGTAGCGACATACGCAAGCCCGATGGGGAAATAAGCCTTATCCATATAAGGTCTGATGTTTATGTTAATTAAAGCAATATTCATTTTAGAGCTCCTTTTCAAACAATCTTTCTTATTAATTCAAAAGCTTCTGCTGCCTCAAGACAGGCCGTGCTCCCCCGAAACATGGCGAGTGCCTTGAGATTTTCAGTTGAGCGGGGATGGGGAAATTTCCTCGATTCACTTTCATAAATCCTCATAGCTTTAATTTTCATATTAAGTGTACTTTTGATATCAACAAATATATTGGGACAGAAAACCGAATCGAATTGCTGAAATGCCCACTCAGTTGACGATGGAATTTCAAAAGCGTATATCT
>JAKAKQ010000197.1 GCA_021813425.1 Nitrospirota bacterium | reverse complement strand
TAAGATATAATTCCGTCGCTCCCCAGAACAGGTACGGCATCAGAGTGGATGATGTCACCTGCTCCGGCAATATGATCACTAACAATGATCTGAGAACATCTGGAATTTCCGGGGGTTTTAGCGACCTCGGCATCGGCACGATCACAAGCGCAAACAACAGGTTGTAAGTTTCCGGCACTGTCACAAACTGTAATTAGGCTTTCAGGTACAGAGAGGTAAGAGGCAAAATTGAAAAAAGAGAAAAAAAATAAAACAGTTCATAACCTTCCTGAATTTCCCTTGGGCTATAGCATATTCACAAAAATAATTGTCCCTGTTGTACTCAATATGATCAAACTCGAGAGCGAGATACTTTATTTCCACTCGAAAAATGTTGCGAGCATGTCTGTTTCTCTTAGCAGGGCATTATCCACAAAGCCCGGCAGCTCTATCTGGCTGACACCGGCGCATACTGAACTTCTTAAGGTTGCGGGGTTTCTACACGATATCGGGAAGGTGGCGATTCCCGACGGGGTTATTATCAAACAGGAGAAGCTCTCTAATGATGAAATCTCGCTCCTCAAGGGGCATCCTATCAGGGGATGGGAAATACTGACAAACAATTTTTCGGAATTGCTTTGCAGCGGGATCCGGTCTGTCTTCAAAGATCATATCTGTGTTGCGATAGGAGTCGGCAATGGGAAGAAACAAATAACGGAGACTGCAGAGGAAAACGGATGGTGCGAACCATGCACTTCAATAATCAAAGAACTGGGGCTTATCGTGCGTCATCACCACGAAGTCCCTGACGGCACCGGCTATCCTGATGGGTTGTACGGCGATCAGATGACGCCTCTGATCAAGATAATCAGCATCGCCGATAAGATCTGCGCCCTGACAGAGGAAAGGCCTTACAGACTTGGTGCTTTTCCGCGTGAATCCGCAATTAAGAAAGTCCTTATGGATGATTATGACTGGCAGATGCATTCCGATGAGATCGCAATTATGGCCGAGGCTGCGATGTTACATTTCTCAAAAGAAAAGCGGCCGGATGAACAGTACACCGTCTTGTGATCTACCCTATGCCTAAAGGCAGGGGCTTCTCAGTTCAACGAGGGGCATTACAGCACCGCCTCTCCCTGAGCGTTTTAAAGGTTTGGGCAGTTCCTGCCCTACCTGTTTTTGTCCGAATTGGAGGATGTTTTGAGTAGCATTAAAATCTCTATCAACAACTTGACCGCAACCCTGACAGACCCATTCTCTATCATTCAGAGTAAGGGATTCATTTATCCACCCACAAGAATGACATCTCTTGCTGGACGGAAAGAACCTGTCAATCTGCCCAAAGTATGTTCCATTCCATTCAGATTTGTACTGAAGCTGACGGACAAACTCACTCCATCCCGAATCCTGAACAGCTTTCGCAATGCAGTGATTCGCCGTCATACCTTTCACATTCAAGTCCTCGGCGAAGATAGCTTGGTTCTCGCTTACCAGCCGATGACTCAACCTGTGAAGAAAATCGGTTCTTTGATTAACAATCTTCTCGTGAAAAAGGGCAACCTTATGACGAGCTTTATTTCGGTTACTACTCCCCTTAACTTTACGAGAAAGGCGACGCTGAAAAAGTTTAAGCCTATCCTCAGAAGCACGAAGAAACTTCGGAGCATCGATCTGCTCACCGGCAGACGTGACGAGAAAGGACTTAATCCCCCAGTCAATGCCGATCCTATTGCCTGCTTTCTTCGTTTTGCCTGCTTTCTTCGTTTTGACTTTCTGCTTAATCTCGCAAAGCACAGAGGCGAAGTATTTCCCAGTTGTAGTCTTGGAGATTGTGATGCTTTTGGGAGTGCCTTCAATTTCACGATGCAGAACAGCCTTAATAGGCTTAAATTTTGGAATAGAGTATACTGCTCTCGTTGTCTACAAAGAAGTGTTGCGGTACTTGAAACGACTGCTTACCATGCTTACTCTTAAATTTCGGGAACTGTGCTCGGTTGTTAAAGAAGTTACCGTAAGCCGCATCAAGGCGACGAAGAGCCTGTTGAAGAGGCTGGGAATTGATGGAGTTCAACCACACAAAATCCGGGTCTCGCTTCAGTTTTGTCAACATCTTCGCCGTATCATGGTAGGTCAAGCTCTGCTTTTCTTTCCCCATGTTCGTGGCATAGAAATCCATGCGTTCACGGAGGAAGCGGTTATAGATGAAACGGCAGGAGCCGAAGTGTTGAGCAAGAAGCTTTTTTTGCTCTTCCGTAGGATACAGTCTGAAACTGTATGCTTTATTGATTATCATGTTTTACATGATACAACATAGCTGTGTAAAACTCAAGAGAAAGGCAGCACGGTTTATATCCCCATAGCTGAAGCAAGGGGTATTACGTATTACGTTGCTTTTTTGATAAGCAGTAATCCGGAAACTTTCCCAGACATATAAAATCAGTCTTAAAAACCAGATTTCTTAGTTTCGGTCTTGACAAAATAAAACAAGCTATGTATAATTATTACAAAACTAAACAAATTAAGTAATATTGTAAAGGACGGATATTATGGAATCAAAGACAGACACCGGCAAAACAATGACAGATAGTCTGATGCTCTCGCCTAATGCCCTCACGGCTCTCAGGAAAAGGTATCTAAGGAAAGACAACAACGGCATTATTATTGAAACCCCCGAAGAACTTTTTAAGCGTGTGGCTGGCTTCGTAGCCTCGGCTGAGCCCGCCGAAACAAAAATCGAAGCTGAGGATATATTTTATAAAATGATGAGCAGTCTCGAGTTTCTCCCGAATACCCCAACACTCATAAATGCCGGCAAGCCTGAGCTTTTGTCCTTATCAGGATGTTTCGTGCTGCCGGTAGGTGATTCGATGGAAGGTATTTTTGATGCTGTAAAGCATGCAGCAATGATTCATAAGGCCGGAGGCGGTACAGGGTTCAGCTTTTCCCGACTGAGACCAAGCGGAGACAGGGTTGGCTCGACTCAAGGCGTTTCTTCGGGACCTATCTCCTTTATGACAGTCTTTGATTCTGCCACTGAGACTGTAAAACAGGGCGGGGCAAGACGCGGGGCAAACATGGGGATACTCCGGGTAGATCATCCCAATATTCTTGAATTTATAACTTGCAAAGACAACAATTCAAAGCTTAAAAATTTCAATATCTCAGTTGCCCTTACAAGCCAGTTTATGCAGGCGCTGGAAATG
>JAKAKQ010000315.1 GCA_021813425.1 Nitrospirota bacterium | reverse complement strand
GGTCTATGGCCCGGGGTTCGGATATCGAATAGATGAAGCCGGCATCGTAGGTGTCTGCTTTATACTTTGCCACTGCCTGGACTGTTCCGCTTCGCATCTGTTCGCCGGGGCTTGCGTTTTTGACTTTCGCCCTGATTCTCGTGAAGTAAGGGTCTGCCTCGCTCCCGTCTGCCATTGAGTATATGTATTGGGAAGGAGGGGTTATCTCAAGTACTCTTGTATTTACATATCCGGCCACCGCGCCCTTTTCATTTCCCATATTGCCCTTAAATACGAGGATGTATTTGCCGGGTTCTTTTGCGTCATCCGGAAGTATGAAATCAAAGGGGTTGGTCTTGTCGTTCATTACGGCTTCAAGATTGCCTATGCCGTTCCAGAAAAGGTGTCTCTCGTTGTTTCTGTTGTCATAGTATATCCGGAAGTCGCCGTCAAGCTTCTCGCCTGTTTTATTGACTATCACATAACCCGGCTGCGGACTTGTCACATATTCAAGCCTTATGTCGCCCCGGAAGAAGTAGTTGAGAAGTCCGGCGGAGTAACCGACTGCGCGGGGGATGAGGTTTTCTGTGTAATCATAATGAGTTGCCGAGTTATGCTTAAGCTCTAATCGTTGAAGGTTCCAGCTAAAACTTAGATATTTGAACAGAGGCCCAACAGCAAGGAAACGTTTAACGCGCTCTCCTTCACAGGTCTTGCTTAAATACAACTGCTTTTTAAGAGTAAAAATATCTTCTGCTTCAAACATTTCATAACATTGAGAGGAATATTTAGGGTAAGGGAAATAATGTCCGTCTGTCTGATTGAAATTATCTGTAAATATTGTATCAACACTCACAAAATTTGAGTTTGTATATTCTGATAGTCCCCATGTGAGATTTGTTGTTGGGATTACCCCCGCATTATATTGCTCCGCATCAATAAACTGTGAGATAGGTGTAAAACCATCATGAGTGATATTTAGAGCTACTTGCGGAAAAGTTGGTGCTGAAGCAAAAGAATTTATAAGAGCAGGATTCTTTTTCGCCCATGTTTCAAAATAAAGATCACCCTTCAAATAATATTTTTTCCCAAAAAGAGAATCTTCCGGATGGGCATCATTTCTCACATGCGCAGGTACTGACGTGTCTTGTATGAGATGAATCTGGTGGCCGAGGCCCTTAAATATTTGTGCAAAATTAGCTTGCCTTTCTGCGTCTGTCTTTGAGGTCAGTCCAAGGTAAAAGCAGTCTCGAATCTTCTTCCACGACCAGTCACCTTCGGGATAAGATGCCTGCCATGATCCATATTGTGCCCATAGAATAGAAGATTCACCCCTATAAGAGCTTGACATGACGGTGTCATCTAAACCAGCACTACCCCAAGGCTTAAGGGGATTATGAAAATGGTTATTGAATCTACCTGCTCCTAAAAAGGCATTTAAGTTACCGCCTGCATCTTCAAGTTCAGCGCCTTCCTGAATCCATTCAAATACTTTTTTTACTTTTCGATTGAAAATGATCTGCTCTTTTATTCCTTGTACAAAACCAAGATTTTTTAAATAATCACCTTTATCATTACCCAGAACAGAGCTTTCAGTTGCATATTCAGAGAGATCTTTATGTGTAACTTCATTGTCCCAAGCTAAGCTATCTTTGCAAAATATGAAACAAATAAAAAAAAGTAAGGTGGCTATATTAAATGCTTCTTTATTCATACGTTGCCCCATTCCACATACCGCGAGGTTTTAATCCTTGCTCTAAGTCATTTTTATCAATCTCTCTCAACATTAATATCACTTTCTCTAAAGTAGCCTCATCAGGCGGAGAAGGAGGTCCCAATTCTTTTTTCCTCTCCTCCATCGTCAATTTCCTCAGTGGTATTATCGCTTTTTCCCCTTCCCATACTATTTTCTTTTTAAGTAACTCATCCTCTTTAAATGATTCCCATAGCCATAATCCTATATGCTCATATCCCGCTTTGAATATCAAAACACTCATGGGCGTTACATTGCTAAAAATCTTCAACCCTTTCCCGGGAATTTCGAAATCGCCATTCTTGTCAGTTACTGTCTCTTCGGCATCATAATACGAGCTTACTGCTCCAGCAGGAGTGGCTGTTTCTTTATACCACACCCCAAGCACTACTACACCTTCGATTGACTGGCCTGTAATTGCATCTACCACTTTCCCCTTATATGGGCCATCATAGCGCACAATATATCCACAAGCACTGATAAATATAAAGAGAGTCATAATAATTAGCAAATATTTATTTTTCTGCATAAAACCTCCTGCTGCTAAAAATCGTTGAATTGCCATTTCCCATCTCCATCTTTAATGAAAATGCCGGGATATGAATATAGCTTGCCTTTTTCAATCGTCACTATTTCATATTCAGCTATAACGTCATAAACATCCACGATATTGAATTCAATGAATGTTTGCAAAATCAAAGGGAACTGATCTTTAAGTGCATTAAAAATACTCCTATATTTTTCTATTGACCTTTTATCAAAATACTTAAGTGCGCCTTCAATATCACCGGCTTCCAATGCACCTTTCATCTTCTCCCACTTACCTTTAAGTAATGTATCGATAGCAGTCTTATTCAGCACCATTATCGCAATCGAATCTGTATACATATTCCCCTTGTCATCAATTACTGTAACTATCGGATTATAGATGCCCTCTGCTGTAAATGTATGGCTTATATCTTCAAAAGTAGTCCCTGTATAGTCAACTGTTCCATCTCCTTCAAAGTCCATCTGATAGCTTGTTACTGCATTGGGTATTTCAGTGGCTACTGTGAAGTATGTTGTAAGAGGAGGTATCCCGCTTGTTATATTGGCATTGAGGGTAATATGAGGCATTGTTGTGTTTGCCTTTACTGTCACCTCTGCCCTGCCCACCCCTCCGTTGCTGTCTGTGGCATTAGCGATAATCCTGTTGTCACCGTTAATCAAAGGCACATTGTTGGCTGTAAACTGACCGTTGTATATCTCTGCAAGCACTCCGTTGACCTTTATCCATACCTCCTCTGCATTGGTTGTTACAGTGCCTCTGACCAGTACCGTAAGCCTGTTAATTGTTTCGTTATTTACCGGAGACGTTATGGATATCTGGATAGGTGAAGACAATGGATTTGTCTTGTAGTTTATGGTGATCGTCTGTGTGTCTGTGTCTCCTTCAGGGTTTGTAGCCTTTACTGTTATCATATTTGCGCCTTCCGAAAGAGTTATCCCTTG
>JAKAKQ010000251.1 GCA_021813425.1 Nitrospirota bacterium | reverse complement strand
AAAGGTTTGCCCGGTTCGAAACATGCGCTTGAAACAAAGATAAATGACATAAATGTTTCCAGGGAAGAGGTTGAAAGGACCTGTGGAATATCCGCTAAAGATTTCCAGAAGTTCATTGATATGCTCTCCGGATCTTCAACGCCTGCTATAGTGCTCGGCAAAGAGACGGTGCAGAGCAGCGGGGGGAGTTACAAGCTCCTCCTGGTGTCAGCCCTAAACTATCTTATGAATGCAAGGATATATTTGCTTTCCGAACGCGCAAACGAGCAGGGTCTTCTTGATATGGGCTGCGCGCCCGACCTTCTCCCCGGATACAGGCCGGTTGCCTTTGCAGAGTTCAGGAAGAGGTATGATAATGCGTGGAAGACCAATGTTCCTGATAAGCCAGGGCTTTCGATATTCGAGATGATGGATTCCGCAAAGAGCGGTTCTGTCAGGGCGCTGTATGTAATGGGTGAAAACCCTGTATTTAATCTCCCGAACTCAGGCGCCATAGAATCCGCACTCAGGAACCTTGATTTCCTCGTTGTGCAGGATATCTTCCTTACAGAAACAGGAAGGCTTGCCGATGTTGTTTTGCCGTCGTTGAGCTGGGCAGAGAAAGACGGCACATTCACAAATATGGAAAGAAGGGTCCAGCGCCTTAGGAAGGCTGTGAACAGGGAGGGCATGGAAGACTGGAAGATTATATCCGAGGTCTCTAAGAATATGGGCACAAAAATCAATTACTCAAATGCAGAAGAGATATTTGAAGAGATAAGCAGGGTCTCCCCTCTTTACAGGGATCTGACTTATGAAGATATTGAAAAAGGCGAAGCCCTGTATCCTTACAAGGGAGAGCCTTTGAGGGGTGTTGATGAGATAAAGGTCCAGAAGAGCGAAGGTATTGTCGCCGGCAATAAATTATATCTCAGGCTTGAAAGGCCTTTGTTCCATTCAGGGACATTGTCCAGGAAATCGCCTGCATTAATAAAGATATATCCTGAGGCAGTCGCGAGGATCAGTCCTGCTGCCGCAGATCCGCTTTCTCTTAAGGATGGTGATATGGTCAGGATATCTACAAAGGTCTCTTCTATCGAACTGCCTTTATCTGTTGACAAGGCACTTGATAATTCATCTGTAATGCTCACAAATAATTTTGAGGGAAAGGGGGCCTTCGGATTAATCGAATATACTCTTGACCCTGTGACAAAGGCGCCTGTGATAGACGGCAATGAAGTGACCATAGAGAAGGTGGGGAGATGAAAGAGATATTCGAAGCTATAGTTACTCCTGGCTCTATCGATTTTATTTTGAAGATCGTTATAATCTTTTTGAAGATCGTTGTGGTTGTCGCTGTCGGCCTGCTCCATGTAGCTTTTGCCACCTATTTCGAGCGAAAGGTAATAGCTGCCATGCAGGTAAGGCTCGGACCGAGGGAAGTCGGGCCTCTCGGCCTGTTCCAGCCTTTTGCAGACGGCATCAAACTGTTCTTCAAGGAAGACATAATACCTGCAAATGCGGACAAGCCGATATTCTATCTTGCTCCGGTCATCTTTTTTGTCGCAGCCCTGACTTCGCTTTCAGTGCTGCCGTATTTCGACGGTTTTGTCGTCGCCGATATCAACGTAGGCCTCCTGTTCATTTTTGCCATGTCTTCCCTGGGGGCTTATGGAATTGTCATGTCAGGATGGGCTTCCGACTCAAAGTATGCATTCCTTGGGGGTCTCAGATCAGCCTCTCAGATCATAAGTTACGAGATAGCCATGGGGCTCAGCCTTGTCGGAGTTATGATAATGGCTGGTTCGCTGAACCTCTCTGAGATTGTAAGGGCGCAGAGCCAGTATCCTACAGGCATGTACGCAATACCGCAGTTTTTGGGGTTCTTTGTATTCATTGTCGCTGCGTTTGCAGAGACCAACAGGCTCCCCTTTGACCTGCCTGAGGCTGAAAGCGAGCTTGTTGCAGGATATTTCACCGAATACAGCGGATTCCGCTTTGCCATGTTCTTCCTCGGTGAGTATACAGGGATGCTGATTATGTCCTCGATCGCTACATTATGTTTTCTCGGCGGCTGGACACTGCCGAAATTCGTCATGGACCTGCTTCCTTTCCTCTCCCAGTTGCCTCCGTTTGTATGGGTTTTCGTATTTCTTGCAAAGGTCTATGCGTTCATGTTCTTCTATTACTGGGTAAGGTCGACCTTCCCGAGATACAGATACGACCAGCTTATGGCCATCGGCTGGAAAATACTTATACCTCTGGCGCTGGCTAATATTGTATTTACAGGGGTTGTAAAAAGCTGGTTTAAGGGACTGCTATGACAACAGGAAAATTCATAAGGACAATATTTTTTATAGAGATGTTAAAGGGTATGGCATTTACCCTTAAGACATTCTTCTTTACTCCGCCGGTCACAAGGCGCTATCCCAAAAAGGTCAGGGTATACTCCCAACCGGGGTTCAGGGGTCTCCATGCCCTTGCCAAGAATGAAGAGGGCAAGATGAAATGTGTCGGATGCGGCCTCTGCGGTGCATACTGTCCTTCTCAATGCATCTATATATATACGACAGAGGGTGAAGACCACAACAAGGTCGTTGACAGGTACGAGATAGAGACGCCGAGGTGTATATACTGCGGGTTCTGTGTAGAGGCATGCCCGTTCGGCGCTATCACACTGAGCGAGCATTACGAATACTCTACCTATTCAAGGGACTCATTATACATGACAAAGGAAAATCTCCTTGATAACTGGGACAAGTATTTTGCAGGCGAAAAGGGCAAGAGGTATTTCAAAGACTTCTGGCGTCCGAAATCAGAGGACTTTAACGGATATGAGAACCAGGCAATGTTTAATAAAGTGAAAATAAAGGGCAAGGAATAGGCATGTTACATCAATTGTTTTTTGGATATTTTGCCACGATAATAATCGTTCTTTCCATTCTTGTCGTTACGATGAAGAACCCTGTGCACAGTGTTATGTGGATGCTTCTGCTCTTCTTCCATATAGCAAGCCTTTATCTTTTCCTGAATGCTGAATTCATAGCAGCGATACAGGTGATCGTCTATGCAGGCGCCATACTCGTTCTGTTCCTGTTTGTTGTTTTACTTCTGAACCTGAGAGAGGAACTCCAGATAAACAGGTTCATAGGTTCATGGCCTGCAGGGCTTTTCATCTCTGCTGCTTTGCTTGTAGTCGTTATAAATGCGATTAAGTCTTTTGCGGTTTCACCCGCTGGTAAATTTAC
>JAKAKQ010000190.1 GCA_021813425.1 Nitrospirota bacterium | reverse complement strand
ATCCGGAGAGATAGGAACGAGGATGGGAAACTGCCGTGCACCTGCTTTATACCGGTCGTCAGGGAAAGGTGCGTTGTATGCGGCAATAACATCGGGCCCGATATTGTTCCGGCATCCACGTTTAACGATGTCTCCTATGTCGAAATCCGGTACAGACTGGGAAAAATCGCGCCACCGTTTGAACGCATCGCCTGCAGGGATGTCCCCTGTCGGCAGGAATGTATTACACGCTATTATCCGTGCAAACTTCTCCGGTTGTTCTCCTGCAATCCTCAATCCTATAAGCCCTCCCCAGTCATGGCATACAAGGATTATATCTTTGAGGTCCAGCGATGCAATCAACCCCTTTATCCAATCCACATGCCTCTGATAGGTATAATCCTCCCTGCGGACAGGCTTGTCAGACTTGCCAAATCCTATAAGGTCAGGGGCAATTGCGCGAAAACCAGCATTAACTACAGGTAGAATTATGTTTCTGTAAAGGTAACTCCATGTGGGTTCACCGTGAAGCATGAGCACGGGTGTCGCATGTTGGTTTCCTTCGTCTACAAAGTGAATGCGAAGGCCGTCGACTTCAGCGTAATGCGGTGAAAACGGATAGTCTTTCAGATTTTCAAAGCGGTCGTCTGGTGTCCTTAGAAACTCTATTTTTGATACCATGGATCCTCCTTTATTATGGATTATTAATAGAATAAGCCGTTATAACAAAACCATCAAGGCCTGCCGTTTCATTGTATACTACAGATAAAAATTTAGAAGTAAGCGGACTCTTTTTTATAAAATCTGATTGCTATAAGTTCGCCGAAATCACATCTTTGAACCAATTGTGCAGCAACGGGGTCTATAATAGGGAAATGGGAAATAAAAGAAGTAGCCTTCTTTATATAAGATAATATGATCAATCGAGTGGCAGGGGGAGCATCTGTGGCTAACGGGGTCTGTCAAAGTGAATCTGGTGTGAACTGCCGGATGCTCCCTGCCAGTACTATGTCCAATGGGAAGATGCCGTTAAGTGGCTATTATAGACGGGACAAACGGTATTGGCAGAGCCATAGACTGTAAAAACATAAAGGAGGAAAAGGGAATGAAGGAGTTACATGGAGGAATCGACATAGGTAGTGAAAGCCATCATGTCATAATTATGGATGATGACAGCAAGGTGTTATTAGATCGAAAGATATCCCACAAGTTTAGTGAGTTTGATGAAGCTATTGTGGAATTCAAAGGAATTGAGGAACGACAGCAAGGGAAAATAACTTTTGCGATAGAAGGAAAGAATGGGTATGGAGCGCCCTTTGATCGGATACTGATAGATAATGGCTTCAAATTATACAATGTGGACAACTTAAAGCTAAGACGGTTTAGAGATGTATTTGGAGCGGAATGGCGCAATGATCAGAGAGATGCGAAGATGTTGGCAAAGATGTTGAAACTAAGAAATCATGTGGATGCGGAAGAAAAGGCGTTTATAGCAGTAGAGAAAACGCCGACGGTTCATGAAAAGCTCAGGATATTGTCAAGGCATCAACAGAGTTTGATAGATGATAAAGTCAGGATAGAAAACCGATTAAAAAAAAGGCTGCTGGAGGTATGTCCCGACATATTTAAGTATGGAGATACCGACAGCAAGAAACTGTTACATCTTCTAAAGAGATACCCTAATTTCAGAATGTATAAGAAGATCACCATGGGTGCGTTATTGAAAATAGAAACGATAGGGAAGCAAACAGCTGTCTCAATCACGGAAGGGCTTCAGAATATACGGTATGTTGAGGAATTGGCTGATATTTATAAATCACTAATCTCATCATATTGTTGTCGCATACTGGATCTCAAAGAGGAGATTGAGTTGTTAGATAAGGAATTGGAAGAGACGGGAGCAAAGAGTTTGGAAGTGAAACGGTTAATTAGCATTAAGGGGATAAGGACAAAATTGTCCAGTAGACTGATAGGCGAGATCGGGGACATAGGGCGATTCGACAAGGAAAGTCAACTTGCTGTTTACTGTGGCGTTGCCTGTATAGATGACGATTCAGGGAAAAGCAAAAAAACAAAGGCCGTATATAAAGCCAACCAAATATGCAAATCAACGATGATTGCAATAGCAGGCTGTACAATCAGGTATATACCGGAATCCAAAGCATATTATCAAAAGAAAAAAACTGAAGGAAAATCTCATAATCAGGCTTTAAGGTGCCTTGCCAGACAATTAATAAAAGTTATTTTCAGAATGTTGAAAGAAGATCGGGACTATATCGTAAAGGAGGAAATGAAGAAGGTTGCGTAAAATACTTTCTATTTTTTGCTTGACTTTTTAAATGGGAAGTTCACCCATTGTTTTCACAATCGTGGAGTACCTAAAAAAGTAACACCATCAGTCTTTTATAACGGCGAGACAAGCACCATCAAATCAGATCTCTCCATTGCACCAAGAATGTCTGTCATGTCATCCTGAAAAAAGCATGTCGATTCTTCCAGGCATTGATAACAACCCTTGCAATCTGAGATCCTTTTTTTCTCGCAAATTAAAAACAGTGATATCTGTTTCCGCATTGCGTGCACCTTCAATAACTTTATTCACGAGAATATCGGTATTCCCGTTAACTCTGATGGCACCATTTACAATCAAAATATTCTTTACCATAGAAAATTCTTAGAAGAAATGAAGTTAGGTCTTTGATCTTGACATTGGATAAAAGACAACTGGTTTCTTTTAAACCGTTCCATGGGATCGGATACTCGTTGGGGAAAGTACGGAATGACCGTGGGAAGTAACTCCCTTTTGTCCCTCTTATGTAAGAGGGACGACGCAGAAGTGCGGGCATATTTTGGAAGTTGATCGTCAATAAAAATAACATATCAGTTCATAGGGGATTTTTCTATGAAATAAAACGTAAATGGCGATTCGTAAACACCATTAGAGATATAACAAACCCAGATGGCCTGCGCTAATAATGTTTCTTCAAACGGGGTGAATCGCTTCTGCATTTCAATATAATCAGATTACTCTTCAACACGCTTTCTATAGTCCCATGCTTATATTTAAACTGTAAAAGGAGGGAAGCATGGTATATGATTTGATTATATTAGGTGCGGGTGCAGGTGGGTTTGCAGCGGCAATTCGTGCAAATGAGCTAAAGGTGAAGACCCTCATGATAAACGACGGCCTGCCGCTCGGCGGCACGTGTGTCAATGTTGGCTGTGTGCCTTCAAAGGCGCTGCTTTATGCAGGTGAA
>JAKAKQ010000228.1 GCA_021813425.1 Nitrospirota bacterium | reverse complement strand
GAGTATATTATAAATGCAACCGGCCGGCAAATAAATAGAATTATTCGGCATTTTGATTTAAATTAAATATAATATGCAGACACCGGAAAGATTTTCGGCCTTGTATTTCAGGGATTTCAGACTATTCTGGTTCGGCCAGCTCATCTCCCTGTCAGGAACATGGATGCAGTCAGTTGCACAGGGATGGCTTGTGTACAGCCTTACAAAGTCGCCATTTTATCTTGGAATGGTTGCTGCTGCCGCTTCCCTGCCTATTTTGTTTCTTACACTTATCGGAGGTGTGATTGCAGACAGGTTCCCCAAAAGGAATCTGCTTTTGCTTACGCAGGTGCTTTCAATAATACCTGCTGTTATACTCGGGATACTCACAAGCCTGAAAATAATTACTGTCTGGCAGGTTGCTTTGCTCGCAGCGTTGCTCGGAACGATAAATGCCCTTGACATACCTACAAGGCAGTCTTTTCTTATAGAAATGGTGGGAAGGGGACATATAGTTAATGCGATCGCACTAAACTCGGCAGCATTTCATGGGGCAAGGATGATAGGCCCGATGATAGCCGGGATGCTGATAACCTATCTCGGGATCTCCGCATGTTTTTTTATTAATGCCTTAAGTTTTATTGCAGTAATAATTGCGCTTTCCATGATGAAGATAAAGGGAGAGGCAAAGGTGAAGTCCGAAGGTGTGATAAGGGATTTTATGAAGGGTATAGACTTTATAAAAGGCAACAGGGAAATTATACGTGTAATTGTCCTTATTGCGGTTTTCAGCCTCATAGGCATACCTTATATAACCCTGCTTCCTGTTTTTGCCGCTGAGGTCTATCATGAAGGGGCAAAAGGGTTCGGTTTTCTCATTGGTGCATCAGGGATTGGCGCTTTAATAGCTGCCATCGGGATTGCTGCCGGTGGTAATATTGAGAACAAGACAAAGCTGATGTCTGTGGCCGGCTTATGTTTTTCGGCGGCACTGTTCATTTTTTCACTCATAAAAATATTCTGGGTTTCTTTAATTATACTGATGTTTGCCGGATGGGGAATGGTCAGTTACCTTGCTTCAGCCAACAGTTATATACAGGTTTCTGTTCCTGATGAACTGCGGGGCAGGGTTATGAGTGTTTACGCTTTTGTCTTTCTTGGCACAGTGCCGATAGGTAATGCTATTATCGGGATTTCTGCTGATTTTATGGGAACGACAAATGCCGTTACTGCAGCAGGAGTTATTTGCATTGTCGCATCGGCTGTCTTTGCAAGGAAATATCTGGTGAACGGACAATAGTGATTTAAGATATAATAAATCTGTATGAAGATACTTGCTATAGAGACATCAACAATGCTTGGAGGAGTTGCTGTTGTCGATGAACAGAACGGCCTTATTGCCGAGACAAGGCTTAATGTCAAATCAACTCATTCAGAAAGATTAATGACAGCTATCGACACAACCCTTATTCAGTCAGACCTCAGACTGAATGATATAGATGCCTTTGCCATAGCCATAGGTCCAGGCTCATTTACAGGGCTGAGAATTGGTCTGAGCACAGTAAAGGGACTTTCGTATGCGACCGGCAAACCTATGGTAACTGTCCCGACACTTGAGGCGTTTGCCTGGAATTTTCCTTTCAGCATGTATCCGGTATGCCTTATGCTTGATGCCAGAAAAAAAGAGGTTTATACTGCTGTGTTCCAATGGGAGGATAGGGGGTTCAGAAAGATTATTGATGAGGTATCAATAAAACCCTCGATCCTGATGCAGGAACTTAAAGGCAATATAATATTTGCCGGTGAAGGGGCGCTGCTTTATAAAGACCAGATCATGGATATCATGAAGGGAAGGGCTCTCATCGCCCCTTCTGACAAGATGGTGCCTTCTCCTGCCAATGTGGCTATGCTCGGTCTTTCAAAGGTTGTAAACAGTGAATATGCCGGTGTTTCAGAGACAGTCCCTTTTTATATAAGAAAATCCGAGGCTGAGGTGAAGTGGTCAGAAAAAAAATAGAAGGGATGGTCATCGATGATCTGAAAGAAAGCGACTTGCCTGAGGTAGTTGCCATTGAAACTGTTTCCTTCACAATGCCCTGGTCAGAGGCCCTTTTTTATAATGAAATACATAATCCGGGGTCTATCCTGAAAGTAGCGAGGGTCAATGGAAGAATTGCAGGTTATATATGCGTAAACCAGATAATAGATGAAGGCCACATCCTCAATCTTGCAGTGCATCCCGAGTTCAGGGGGACGGGCATAGCCTCTTCACTCATTGAATATGTGATCCATTACTTAAAGGAAAAGAGCTGCCGGTTCATTTTTCTCGAAGTCAGGATTTCGAATGAAACAGCAAAGAAGATGTATGAGAAATTTGATTTTGAGGTCATCGGGACCAGAAAAAATTATTATCTCTTGCCTGTTGAGGATGCGGTTATAATGACGCTGAAATTGAAGGAATGATCTGTATGCCTAAATTTTCTGTTCTGATAAGGCTTTAATGACAGTGATAATAGTCTTTTTCGTTTTGGCGCTTCTGATTTTTCTATAAAGTCTTAAAAGAATCTCTTCTTCGCTGCTGAGTCTTCCATAAAAAGAAGGGGGCTCAGAAACGATAAGATTTTTCTCCTGAATGAATGTATTTATTGGAATCTCGAGCGCCTCTGCTATCTGATAAAGTCTCGTAAGGGTCAGTTCGGTCATCCCTTTTTCGTATTTCTGTATCTGCTGGTAGGAAATGCCCAGCTTTTCGGCGAGTTGCATCTGCGAGAGGTTAGATGCAAGCCGAGCATCCCTTATAATTTGGCCTATACGGTACTTTACTATTGGCATTTATTCCCTATTCCGCTTTATAGACTTTAATTTTGCTTACCTGCATGGTAAAAGTCTATAAACTCAGAGTAGTATATATTGACAAAAGCAACCTGGAGTAGTATTGTTTTTAAGTAATGGATAACATAAAAGTCCTGATTGTCGATGATGATCTTAACGTAAGAAAATTACTCCATGATTTTTTGTCCTTTTACGGTTATCAGGTGGATTGCGCAATTAATGGCCTTGATGCACTGGAAATGATTAAAAACAAACATTATAATCTTCTCATTGTGGATTATCAAATGCCTAAACTGAACGGCCTGGAATTTGTAAAAAAGTTCAGGGACAAATGGACTTCCACCCCTATTTTTGCAATGAGCGCATCCAATGAATCTGATATAAAGGAACTGTTTCTTAAAGCAGGAGCCGATTTTTTTATATTAAAACCTATTGAATTAAAAAGTCTTAAGAAGGAGATAGAGTTAAGAGCGATCAAAATAGATACAAAAGATTAAGCTGCCCATACACCTTCAATATTTGTGTTGCACTTCGGACATTTGCCGTCTTTTATATTATTTTCCTGAATAGTGTATCCGAAACGTTTGATTAAAATGCCTTTGCATGAGGGGCAGTATGTATTTTCTCCTCCTTCACCTGGCACGTTGCCTTCATAGACATATTTAAGACCGGCTTTAAACCCTATCTCTCTTGCCTGCCTGAGTTTCTCGACAGGTGTGCGGGGTTTGTCATTGAGTTTATAGGTAGGATAAAACTGGGTTACATGCCATGGGATTGAATGGTCAACTGATCTGATGAACTCCGCTATATCTGTCAGGTCTTTTTCGGAATCATTATGGTCGGGGATGACAAGTGTTGTGACCTCAACCCAAACGCCAAGTTCCTTCATCAGTTTAATAGTCTCTTTAACAGGATTAAGTTTTGCCCCGCATATCTCTTTGTAGAACTTATCGCTCCCTTTCAGATCTATATTATTTCCATGAAGATAGGGGGAGATAAGCCTTGTTGCCTCCTGACCTGTATATCCGTTGCTCACAAAGACATTCTTCATGCCTTTTTCATGTGCGAGTTTTGCGCAGTCATACGCAAACTCAAAGAAGATTGTAGGCTCTGTATAAGTGTAGGAGATGCTTTCGCAGTTATACTTCAGGGCAGTATTAACGATATCTTCCGGCGACATGTCACTGCCCGGGATGGAGAATTTTCTTTCCCTCGGATACTGGGATATTTCATAGTTCTGGCAATGTTTGCAGTGGAAATTGCATCCAACTGTTGCAATGGAAAAAGATGTTGAACCGGGAAGGAAATGAAAGAGCGGCTTTTTTTCGATAGGGTCGATATTCATCGAGATAACCTTTCCGTATACAAGGCTGTAAAGGGTGCCGTCCCTGTTTTCACGGACAGCGCATATGCCCCTGTGGTTGTTATGGATCAGACAGTTGTGCGCGCACAGATGGCACTTAACATCCGTGCCTTCCAGTTTTTCATATAACATCGCCTCTTTCATACTTGAATTATCCTATAACTTGAAGCGTTGGTCAATATATATGACTTAGATGTACAATTTTAAAGCTTAATTCAGTTATTATATATTGCAATTCCGGAAACAGCCCATGTAATATCTTATTAGTCATTTATAATAAATAAATTAAAGTTTTATCAATATCTAATATCTAATGATTATCAAGAAAAAGGACATAAAATTCTTCTGTGATACTCTCTCCACCATAATGGGTCATTTTGCATTTTACAGTCTTGATGGAAGGCTAATCTATGGGACGTCTGAAGCAAAACCAACATATGGGGATAACGGTATACATGTTATGGTCGAGGGAGATACCGCAGGCTATGTTTCAGGGACATCGGATAACCTCGAGGGGGTCGCCTCTTTGATGGGGATTCACCTTAAGAATCTGAACGAGCAGAAGATGCTTGTTGCACATACCCTGAATAAATACAAGGAACTGAGTTTCCTTTCCGAGATCAACAACATATTGAGTTCCTCGATGGACATAGACGAGATACTCCGTCTGGCAACTAAAAGGATACACGACATTATTAAGGTCGAGAACTGTTCGATAATGATTGCGGATACGAATGTTAATAAGTTCCATTTAAAGGCAATATCCGGCAGGACCGTGAACGAAGATATAGAACTCAAGGTCAAAGAGGGGATTGCAGGCAGGGTGATAGAAAATGGGGCATCTATTATCTCGAATAATCCTCCTGAACATCCTGACTTTGTAAATGTGGGAAGGCAGAAAATATCTTCGCTCCTTTGTGTTCCTCTTAAAGTCAAGGACAAGACATTGGGAATTCTTAACCTGAGCAATAAGTCAGATGACATATTCACAAGCGAAGATGAGTCTCTGTTAAATTCTATGTCGGTAATGATAGCTGAAGCCATCGAAAACACCCACCTGCTTGAAGAAAAGATAAAGAGTGAGAAGTTTACTGCTATCGGCCAGATGGCAGCAGGAATAATCCATGACATAAAAAATCCCATGACCACTATAAAGGGCTTTGCAGGGCTTCTTGGAGACTTGGAATTTACAAAGGAGGAACGGAAGGAATACAGCAAGATGATAGTTGGGGAAGTTGACAGGCTTGTTGCTATGGTTGAGGACCTGCTGGCCTTTTCAAGGGGATTCAAGTCGAAACTTATGATTGAAAAGAAAAATATGGATAGATTTTTCTCTGAGATAATCTCTTTTCTCGATAAAGATATGTCAGCAAGAAATATCGCATTAATAAAAAGTCTTGGGTATAAAGATGAACTTTTTATTGACGAAGAGAGATTCAAACGGGTGATTTTCAATATTGCCGGCAACGCAAGGGAGGTCATGCATGACGGCGGGAAGTTTCTAATACTTACGCGGGTTGTTGACGGAAGAGTAGAGATGGTATTTTCAGACACCGGAAGCGGTATCCCATATGATATTATTAATACAGTTTTTGAACCCTTTGTAACAAAAGGTAAAAAATCAGGCACAGGGCTCGGTCTTGCAATTACAAAAAAGATTGTTGAAGAACATGACGGCAATATAAAAGCCATCAATGGTAACTATTCAGGCATTGAAGGATTTAATGGAGCTAATTTTGTCATATCGCTCCCATGTATGGAAAAAAGCTAAAATACCAGGATTTCAGATGGAGGTAAGATGGATGCATTAAGCGAAGCCCTTATCAGCGAAGGTATTGTGGATGAAAAAACATTAATCGAGATAAAGAAAATTTCCAAAGGGCGCAGTTTTATAATCGAGATGCTGAATTCGGCAAATATAGACGAAGAAAGGCTCGTAGATATATTCACTAAAAAGTTCAAGTTCAAAAAGGCCGATTTGTCTGATATTTCACCTGATGCTCTTGGAAAGTTTTCAAAGGATCAGGCACTGAAATACATGTGTATTCCTTTTGGATGGGAAGACAAGGGGATAAAGCTGGCGATGCTGGATCCGATGGACTTCAATGCCATACAGTCTGTCTCTTTCTTTACTGGCAACAGGCCTATTCCTTTTGTTACTTCAAAGAACGATCTTTTCAATGCTATAAATGCCTGTTTCGAGATAAGCACGGCCCTCACAAAAGTTCTTGATAATACTGGATCTGGTCCGGAAGATTCTTTGAAGGTCATTGAAATTATGGAATCAGAAGAGAAAGAAGAAAAGACTTATGAAGGCATGTTTCAGGTCGGCAAGAGGGAAGATCTTGCTAATGAAAGCGAACTATTGGCGCCTGCGATCAAGCTTGTAAACATTCTGATAAAGGAAGCAGTAGAGTCTAATGCCAGCGATATACATATCGAACCGGGACAGAAGATTGTAAATGTAAGGTTCAGGATCGACGGTGTTCTAAAAGCACAGACAAAGTTCCCGAAATGGCTGCATTCTGCAATTGTGTCAAGGATAAAGATTATATCAAAGCTTGATATAAGCAACAGAAAAACCCCCCAGGATGGAGGGGTCAAACTGAAGGTTGGAGAAGATCCTCTTGACCTCAGGGTTTCCGTACTTCCGACTCACATTGGTGAAAAGGTTGTAATAAGGCTTCTGCGGCCATCAGAAGGCGTCAAAACCATGAAATCATTAATGGATGAAGAGGATTTCTCAAAACTTAAAAAACATATAATAAAGCCTCAGGGGTTAATACTTATAACAGGACCGACAGGAAGCGGTAAGACCACCACTCTTCATGCAATACTTAATGAAATATATTCTGAAGGGACAAACATTATAACCGTGGAAGACCCTGTGGAGTACGAACTTCCGGGCATAACCCAGGTGCAGGTGAATGAAAAGGCCGGATTGACCTTTGCAAATACCCTCCGGTCAATACTCAGGCAGGACCCTAATGTTGTAATGGTCGGAGAGATAAGGGACAGTGAGACAGCAGAGATTGCGCTGAGGGCCTCAATGACAGGCCATCTTGTCCTGAGCACATTGCATACAACAGGCACTGCCGCAACTATCACAAGATTATTTGATATCGGCGTTGACCCTGCCCTTATGGCTCCTGCACTTCATTGTGTCATTGCCCAGAGGCTCGTCAGGGTTAATTGCAGACACTGTATAACAGGATATAGTCCCGATGAAACAGCACTTTCCGCCCTGCCTTTAATCAGAAAAGATATTCGTTTTTTGAAAGGTTCCGGCTGTGAAAAGTGCAATTATACCGGCTACAAAGGCAGGATATCAGTTCTGGAAATAATGGAGATCTCTTCTGAAATGAGAAAGTTCATAGCAGAGAAAAAATCAGCAGGCGAGATAAGAGAACTGTCGAGGAAGGAAGGGATGCGAACCATATACGAAGCAGCCCTTGACAAAGTTTACAAGGGAGTAACAACAATTGATGAGGTAATGCGAGTAGTTTCCGTTGAAGAGAAAACAGTTTCCCCGCAGGAGAAGACCAGCAGTATATGTACCAATTGCGGCAGGTCTTATATGGAAGATGAATGTCCATATTGCGGAAAAACTGACGAAGAATTATGCAAAGGGTGCAGTGTCAGTCTTGAAAGTCACTGGTTATTCTGCCCGATGTGCGGAAAGGCAAAAGATGCTGAAAAAGTGCCTAAAATAGCTGAAAAGCCGAGGGTACTTATAGTTGACGACGAATTCGGCATCTTAAAGATGGTTGAGCTTTCCCTGAAGCCCCTTGACTTTGAAATCCATACTGCACAGAACGGAAGAGAAGCGCTGGATAAGGCCAGACAGATTAATCCTAATCTCGTAATTACAGATATAAATATGCCGGTCATGGATGGCTATGCTCTTATAAAAGAACTAAGAAGCAGGGTCAATACAATGTTCATACCCATAATGATACTTTCTTCAAGAGATACTTCTGAAGATAAATTGAAGGGATTCACTTACGGTACAGATGATTATATAACAAAGCCGTTTGATTATACAGAACTGCAGGCAAGGGTGAGCAGATTGCTTAAAAGGGTATATGGGTAAGGATTATTACAAAATCCTCATTTGTAATTAACGCTGAACAGGTGATAATCTCTGGAAATATCTGGAGGAGACAATGCCAAAAAAGATTTTAATAGTAGACGACGAACCACACATCAGACTTTTACTCGAACAGACACTCGAGGACTTTGAAGATGACGGGGTAGAGCTGCTTTCTGCAACTAACGGCCTTGAGGCACTTGAAATCATCAAGTCTGAAAAACCAGAACTTGTCTTTCTTGATGTCATGATGCCCAAGATGAACGGTTTTGATGTTTGTAATACAGTAAAAAAAGAACTCGGAATGAACGATATTTATATAGTCATGCTGACAGCAAAGGGACAGGAGTTTGATAAGCAGAAAGGCAAGGACGTCGGGGCTGATATATACATGACCAAGCCTTTTAACCCTGACGAGATTATTGCAAAAGCTGCTGAGATATTAAAGATAGAATTATAGAAAGGCCTATGGACATTGAGATTTTAAAAAACAAGATTAAGCCCGAACTCGAATCCATTTTCGGCACAACCATGACAAGCCTGATTCTGAACAAGGCAAAGATGAAAGTTGCAACACAAACGGGAGATAGTGATGATATACATAAATGCAGAAATTTTATCGAGTGTCTGGGAAATGACGATAAACTGATAGGCATGTGGGGCAGTTTGGAGACCAAGGAAAGGGTTTCAACATGGATGAACTTTATAGGATAGACTTTGGATATTGAGAAGGAGAAAGAAACACTGAAGGATAAAGTCAGAGAGCTTGAGGAGCGCTGCAAGTCACTGCAGGAAGCAGTGAAAATGCAGGGACATTTTACTGACATTGCTAACATACTCTCATCTGCAGTTGAACTGCCGGCGCTGACAGAAACGCTGCTTGATAAGATTTTATCAACAACCGGCATTAAGGCAGGGGTTTTTTATCTGAAGGATGAATCTGGCGCATTCAGTCCATCTATTGCCAGGGGACTGGAGGCAGCAGCTCAGGGTTCTAAGGAATTCACCGGGATCATAAACGAATCTCTACAGACCAAAGATATTGTAATGAAAGAAAATGCCGGCATCGGAAGTCTCCTTTTATATCAGCATGGAGTGGATAATGCAGGGGCATTTTGTTCCATGCTTGTCTCTCTGCCCTGTATATATGAAGACGATGTCAACAGTATTGTCTTGCTAGCAGATACTGAACAGATAAACATTGACAAACTTTCCTTTATCAGTGCATTAACTCCCAATATTGCCCTTTCGATCAATAATGCCCTTTCTTATTACAAGATCAAAAAAGCAACAAAAGCGCTTAATGATGAGAGGAATAAGTTAAATGCCGTCATTAAGAACATGGCTGACGGTCTGATCGTTGCGGCAATGGATAACTCGATAATGATTGCAAATCCTGCAGTGGAAAATATGATAGGTGTATCGTCTTACAGAATTGTCGGCAGGGATTTAAAGGAAGTATTTACGGAGGTGGACATACATGAAATGGTATCCGAGGTTATCAGGACCGAGGGCAGGGAGATACTGCAGAAGGACTTCAAGCTGAAGAACAAGGTCATAAGGGTAATAATATATGCAATCAACACAGACAATGAAGTCATCGGGATTATAATCATACTGAGGGACGTCACAAAGGAATGGGAAATAGACAGGATGAAGACGGACTTTATATCTACAGTATCTCATGAATTGAGGACCCCTCTGACATCGGTACTCGGCTTCACCAGGATCATCAAGAAGAAATTCGACGAGGTCATAACCCCTCATATCAGGACTGATGACAAGAAGATCAAAAAGACGCTGCATCAGATCGGTGATAATCTAAATATCATTGTCTCTGAAGGTGAAAGGCTCACTGCTCTAATCAATGATGTTCTTGATATTGCAAAGATGGAGGCAGGGAAGATCGACTGGAAAATGGAGCCGGTTTCTGCCGCCGAGATTATAGGACGTGCAGCGGCTGCTACAGCAGCGCTTTTTGAGCACAAAGGGCTAACACTCATAAAGGACATGGAGGATGACCTGCCTGAAATCTCCGGCGACAGGGACAGGCTGATCCAGGTTGTAATCAATTTGATATCAAATGCAGTGAAGTTTACTGATAAAGGCACAATAACTTGCAGGGCGTTAAGAAGAGATAATAACGTAGTTATAAGTGTTATTGACATTGGGATGGGGATAGCAGAAGAAGACCTGTCAAAGGTCTTCGAGAAATTCAAACAGGTGGGCGATACCCTGACCGACAAACCAAAAGGGACAGGATTGGGGCTGCCGATTTGCAAGGAGATCGTTGAGCATCATGGAGGTAATATCTGGGCCGAGAGTGAAATTGGCAAGGGGAGCACATTTTCATTTACTCTTCCCATTATTATAGATGGGAAAGAGCAAAAGACATTTGATCTGGATATGCTCGAAAGACAGTTAAGAGAAAATGTAGTGGCTGCAGCTCACGTAGCATCTGATGGTAAGAAGACGGTTCTTGTAGTTGATGATGAAGAGCATATAAGGAAATTTCTCCAGCAGGTGCTTCAGGAAGCCGGGTATTATGTGAGAACTGCAAAAGACGGCATAGAAGCTCTTTCCATGATAAGGAAGGAAAAGCCTGACCTCATTACTCTTGATGTAATGATGCCCGGCATAAATGGCTTCGATGTTGCAGCAATTCTGAAAAACAATACAGCCACCATGGGTATACCCATCATAATCGTCTCCATAATTGAGGACAAAGAGAGGGGCTATCGGATAGGCATCGATAAATACCTCACAAAGCCCGTTGACACTGACGCGCTTCTTAAATGGATAAACGTGCTGCTGTCACAGGGACAATCGAGGAAGAAAGTCCTGGTTATAGATGAGAGTGCATCAACGATAAAAACACTTAAAGACGTTCTTCAGGCAAAGGGTTTCTCCATAACTGAGGCATCGAATGGTGAGGACGGCATAAGAAAAGCAGTATCCGAGAGACCGGATATCGTTATCGTTGATTCAGTGCTTTCAGAACGTCATGATATTGTTAAAACGCTCAGACTTGAAAAGGGACTTGAAAACTTATTATTCATAATCATGACTGAAGGGGCTTCTTCGGAAAAGATAGAGACAGCCAAAAAAGAATTGGGATTGTAAGAGGGGAATATGCGTATCCTGTTCGTTGATGATGACGCCGGAATAAGATCAGTTGCACGGCTTTCTCTTGAGAGGGTGGGGGGGCATACAGTCGAATTATGCGACAGCGGGCATGAGGCTCTAAGAACAGCACCGATTTTCGCTCCCGATTTAATCATTCTCGATGTCACAATGCCGTACATGGATGGTACTGATACACTTAGAGAACTTCAACAAATGCCACAATGTGCTGACATTCCTGTTTTTTTTCTGACAGCCAATACACAACCACAGGAAATAGAGAAATATAAAGAGCTTGGTGTACTCGATGTAATTGCCAAGCCGTTTGACCCCATGACGCTTCCGGACATAATAAACAAGCTACTGGGAGTTCATAGAACATCAGAGGAAAAGCCTGTTGATGAACAATTGAAAAAATTACAGGAAGAATATGCCGGACAGATCCCCGGCAAAATTCAACAGATAAAGATTATATGGGAAGAACTAACTCAGGGAGAATGGAATAGAGAGTCATTTAAAAACATGCACCTGATCGCTCACAGTCTCAGCGGTTCAGGTAAAACCTTTGGTTTTCATGCCTTAAGTGAAGCAGCCCGCAACCTGGAACTTCTTTTAAAACAGAACAGTGAAAGCGATGTTTTGCCTGCTGCCGGGCAGAGGGAACAGATCAATAAAATGCTGAATGCGCTGGAGAATATAATTATCAATCCGGTGCAAAAAGTTCATCCTAAAAAGGAGGATGGACTTATTGCACTCCCCGGCGAGCATCTTCAGAAACATTTACGAAGGACGATTTTTCTTCTTGAGGAAGACACAAAAGCAGCTCATGATTTGGCATTACAGATAGGTTATTTTGGTTATAACGTATGTAATTTTTCGGGTGTTAAAGAAATACAGGATGCCTTGACACACAGCTCCCCGTCAGCAATCATTGCAGACATTATGTCTCTTAAAGACACAGATGCCGGAATTAAGGCAATAAAAGAGATCAAGCAGGCATCTGAAATCGAGATGCCGATTATATTTATCTCGGCAAACGATGATTTTGATTCAAGACTTCAGGCAGTCAGCGCCGGGGGTAGTGCATATTTTACCCAGCCCGTCGATGTCAGCACAATGGTTGATAAACTTGATACCCTTACTTCACCTGGAATATCCGAAATATACCGCATACTTATAATTGACGATGAACCTGAGTTGGCTGAATATCATGCTTTAATTCTAAAGACCGCAGGCATGACAACATCAATAATTACCGTTCCTGAAAAGATCATGGAGCAAGTGATAGAATTCAGGCCGGATTTAGTATTGATGGATGTATACATGCCGAGGTGTAACGGCATGGAACTGGCAAAGGTGATCAGACAGAAGGAGACATTCGTCAGCATCCCAATTGTTTTTCTCTCGTCGGAAACAGATATTGACAAGCAACTGAAAGCTATGAGCCTGGGTGGTGATGATTTCCTGACTAAGCCGATCCAGGCAGAGCATCTGGTATCAGCAGTAACCTCCCGGGTTGAGCGGGCACGCATCTTGCGCTCATTCATGATACATGACAGCCTGACAGGACTTTTAACCCATACAAGGATCAAGGAGCAGATGGACATAGAGGTGGCGCGCGCCGAGAGGCAGAAAAGCAAGCTTGCCTTTGCGCTGATAGATATCGATCATTTTAAACAGGTGAATGATACCTATGGCCATCCAACAGGTGACAGGGTGATTAAGGGCCTGTCCCGTCTTTTGAAACAGAGGCTGCGCAAAATCGATATTATCGGTCGCTACGGGGGTGAAGAGTTCGCAGTGATCCTTGCTGATACAGACGGGCATAAGGCAGTGGAAACATTAGACAATATCCGAAATGATTTTGCCCAGATCCATCATCGGTGCGGGAATGATAATTTCTCAAGTACCTTCAGCTGCGGTATAGCTTCATATCCTGTTTATAGATATCCGTCTGAACTGAATGAAGCCGCTGACAAGGCCCTATACAAAGCCAAACATAAAGGGCGTAATCGCATAGTACTTGCCGATTAAATGTCTCATCAATAATATATTTATTGACTTGGAGAGGGGGGATGGGTAAAATAATAAACAATAATTGATCTATAATTGGAGGTTATAATGCCAATATACGAATATATATGTGAAAAATGCAATGAAAGGTTCTCGCTGCTTCAGAGCATGCAGGCAAGGGAAAAGGATGCTAAATGTCCTAAATGCTTGTCAAAGAATGTAAAAAAGGTGATGTCCTCTTTCTGCTGTTCATCGGGTCTGGGCAATGATTTTTCCCCTTCGATTCCGTCAAGCGGTTTTACCGGCGGTGGCTGAGGCGTTTCCTCATGCTGAACCGTTGGTTTAGCAAAATCAATATAACATATAAAAACTCTTGACTTTTTCAGCACTTAGCAATAAAATTTTGTCAAACAACTCAAAAGAGGTGAAGAATGGCTCATAAGCTATTGTTAGCAGATGATAGCATTACCATACAAAAGGTCGTTGAACTTGTTCTTGCCGAAGAAGAGTTTGAGATTAAATCAGTGAGTAATGGAGAAGACGCTCTTAATGCGATAAATACGTTTAATCCTGATATCGTCCTCGCTGATATAGAGATGCCCAAAATAAACGGTTACCAGCTCTGCGAAAAGATAAAACAGAATCCCAAGACTGCCGGCATACCTGTTATACTCCTTGCAGGTGCGTTTGAACCTATTGATGAGAATCTTGCCCGGGAGGTCGGTTCAGACGATTCAGTTATAAAACCATTCGAATCACAGGAATTAATAAGCAAGATTAACGCTGCCCTTACAATGGTTTCCACCGAAGGGCAGGGAGAGGTCAGTGCTGAAGAGGCCGGGGAAGAAGCCCTGGAATTTATAGAAGAGGAACAAGTTGCCGGCGTTGAAGCTGAGGCATTAGAGGTTGCCGGAACAGAGGAAGACCTCTGGGCGATGGAGGAGATATCAGAGGCCCCGGAAGAAGTGGCTGCCGAACCTGCCGTTGCTGAAGAAGCATTTGGAGTAGAAGAAGTTCTGGAATTTTCTGAAGAAGAAATTATGCAAAAACCTGAGCCTGTGATTACACCTAAACCCGAGCCGGCATTTATACCAAAACCTGAGGCGGTAATCTCAGAAGGGATTGCACAGCCGAAGGTAAGGAAAGAAGTTGTTCTGTCTGAAGCAGAAATGCCTTCAAAAGAAGAATTAATACGGATTTTCGAAAAAGCGGTTAATGAAAGGGTCTCTGCTTTCATGTCTGCAATAGATATCAAAGACTCGATACTTTCTTCTCTTATGCCTTCCATGAAGGATTCCATAGAAAAGGTCCTTTGGGAGGTTGCGCCAGAACTTGTTGAAAAGATGCTGAAAGAGATCCTGAAAGGCTCTATCGCGTCACTCACAACAGAGGTAGAAAAGGTGATATGGGAAACAGTCCCTGACCTTGCAGGTACAATGATTTCCAGGGAGATCGAAAAGATAAAGTCAGAGTTTTAGGATTATACATATTAAATAAATAATGGCGGGGAAAAGGCAGGTCCAATTCCCCGTCTTTCTTTGTTATGTCTGAACTAAATAAGAGTTACAATCCAGAGGGTATTGAAGAAAAATGGTATGAGTACTGGATAGCCAATAAATTTTTTCTGGCTGATCCAGGCAATGATGCCGAAGCATTTTCTATTGTAATACCTCCCCCCAATGTCACAGGCACCCTGCATATGGGACATGCACTTAACACAACCCTGCAGGATATACTCATAAGATGGAAAAGGATGTCAGGTGAAAATGTATTGTGGGTTCCTGGTATGGACCACGCCGGCATCGCAACACAGAATGTCGTTGAAAGACAGATAGCATCCGAAGGCATAGACAGACACTGGCTCGGGCGGGATGCATTTATTGAACGTATATGGAGATGGAAGGCTGAATACGGGGGCAAGATAATCCATCAGCTTAAAAGGCTCGGCGCCTCCTGCGACTGGTCAAGAGAGAGGTTCACACTCGATAAAGGTCTTTCAAATGCTGTTCTGGAGGTTTTTGTCGGCCTCTATGAACAGGGATTGATATATAGAGACAACAGGCTTATAAACTGGTGTCCGAGATGCCGTACGGCGCTTTCCGATATTGAAGTAGAGCATGAAGAAGTTGAAGGAAAACTCACCTATATAAGATATCCGCTTGCAGAAGGCAGCGGACATATAATTGTTGCGACAACAAGGCCCGAAACAATGCTCGGGGATACTGCTGTTGCGGTTAACCCTGAAGACAAACGTTACAGGAGTCTGATCGGCAGAAAAGCGATACTGCCTCTTACAGGAAGGCAAATACCTGTTGTTGCTGATGAGGGTGTTGACAGCAAGTTCGGTACAGGCGCTGTCAAGGTAACCCCCTCACACGACTTTAACGATGAGGCCATAGCAAAGAGACAGGAACCTCAACTTAATTCCGTTGTTGTAATAGATCCTTCAGGAAAGATGACAGAAAATGCAGGCAGCAGGTATTCCGGCATGGACAGATATGAATGCAGAAAAGCCGTTATCAAAGACCTGACAGACGAAGGCTTCTTGTCAAAACAGGAAAAATATATACATTCCATAGGTCAGTGTTACAGGTGCAAGACTGTAATCGAGCCGCTGTCTACACCCCAGTGGTATGTAAAGGTCCGGCCCCTTGCAGCAGATGCGATGGATTCGGTCAGGAAAGGGGAGATCAGAATAATCCCCAAAACATGGGAGAATACTTTCTTCGCATGGATGGAAAATATAAAGGACTGGTGTATTTCAAGACAGATATGGTGGGGACACAGGATACCTGCCTGGTACTGCAAAGAAATGAAAAATTCAAAATGCAAGATGCAAAATGGGGTTATTGTATCCCGCACAACACCGGAGGTATGTCCTTACTGCGGCTCAGGGAATTTGGTTCGGGATGAAGATGTCCTTGATACATGGTTTTCATCTGCGTTATGGCCTTTTTCCACACTCGGCTGGCCGGAAAAGACACCCGAGCTCAAAAAATATTATCCGACTGCGGTCCTTGTTACCGGTTTTGACATAATATTTTTCTGGGTGGCAAGGATGATCATGATGGGGATAAGGTTTATGAATGATGTCCCGTTCAGGGATGTTTATATTCATGCACTTGTGAGGGATTCGTCAGGACAGAAGATGTCGAAGTCCAAGGGAAACGTGATCGACCCCCTTGTCATGATGCAGAAATATGGAACCGATGCCTTCAGATTTACCCTAACTGCCTTTGCAGCACAGGGACGGGATGTTAAGTTTTCGGAAGAAAGAGTTGAAGGTTACAGGCACTTTGTGAACAAGCTATGGAACGCTTCAAGGTTCATATTGTTAAATGCCGGCGATACCCGGATGCCCGATGAAATAAAGAAAAAGGATCTGGATATCAGCAGCAAGTGGATATTAAGCAGGCTGTCTGCTGTAACAGATGAGGTGAATCAGTCCCTCGGCGAATACAGGTTTAATGACGCGGCGAACAGCCTTTATCAATTTATATGGCATGAATTAT
>JAKAKQ010000380.1 GCA_021813425.1 Nitrospirota bacterium | reverse complement strand
GATCTTGATCCTCAGATGAAGCCGATACAATATCACTGACAGCAGACATCTCTTCAGGGCTCAGGTCAAGTACATCATCAGGCTTTCGGACCACACTTGCTACAAGGAGGTCTCTGAAAAACTGCACAAGCTCCTTAGTGAATGACTTCATATCAGTGCCGTGCTCTGTAAGAAGGTTTACAGTCTCGAGTATATCAACCCTGTTTCCGGTTATTACAGCCCTTGCAATCCTTGAAAGCATACTAATGTCGGCAATCCCGAGAAGGCTCTTAATATTCTCCTCAGTTATCTCGGATGAGAAAGAGGAAAGCTGATCGAGTATAGTGAGAGAATCGCGCATACTGCCGTCAGCGGCCCTTGCAACAAGACCCAATGCAGAAGCCGAGATGTTTATGCCTTCTGAACCGGATATTTTTTTCAGCCTGTTCCTTATCTCGTTGCCGGCTATCCTCCTGAAAGGCATATGCTGACAGCGGGAAAGGACTGTGGCAGGTATTTTTTTAAGTGCCGTTGTAGCAAGCACGAATATAACATGAGAAGGCGGCTCTTCAAGTGTTTTCAGCAGTGCGTTAAATGCCGAGCCCGAGAGCATATGGACTTCGTCAATAATATAGACTTTATATCTACCACCGGACGGAGCGTACTTGACCCTTTCCCTTAAGTCTCTAATATCGTCTACACTATTATTCGAGGCGCCGTCTATTTCTATGACGTCCACAGATGAACCTTCGGTTATTGAGGTGCAGGACTCGCATATGTTGCATGGAGACGGTGTAGGTCCTTCCTTGCAGTTTAATGCCTTGGCAAGAATTCTGGCTGTCGATGTCTTGCCGACCCCTCTGGGCCCTGAAAATATATAGGCATGAGCAATCTTACTCTGCAAAATAGCATTCTGCAGGATGCGCATAATAGGCTCCTGGCCTACGAGATCGTCAAAACCCTTTGGTCTCCATTTTCTTGCTAATACGAGATAGCTCATATGATTAAGTACAAAGTACAAAGTTCTATGTTCATAGTTATTAGTTCTTTAATCGAGATGTTAGAAGTAATAAGTCTTTGTTTTACTTTCTTCACTCTTCACTTTTCACTTTTTACTCTTCACTGTCTTTATGCAGTCCGGGAACGGCTTACTGCGGCACACATGCATAATGCTTATCGCTGCTTCCTTCCGGACCTGACGAGATTCACACCTGCCTGTTGCGCAGGGCCGCTCACAGACTGCAGAAAAAAAGTGAACAATGAGTATGTGTTTATTTGAATCTACAGGTATACAACTTCATTCACATTCGATTTCAGCGTGAAGTATTTTAGCATATCTTCCTGTTATTTTGGGATGCTCGGGCCCATCGATCTCTAAAAATATAATTATAAATTTATTTGTTATCAATAATTTATATAAGTGCTTAATTCTGCTGAAACCCTAATAATATCTTGACTTATCATCATATTTAAGTTATTTTTTCTCATGGATTTCTCGTCAAAAATCTCTCTTATTATCGCTGTTTTTTCACTGACATTCATACTTAATCTCTTCTTCGGTCACCTCAGGAGCAAAACCAGAAGGTTCTCTTTCAAGTGGTTCTTATACATACACCTGCCGATACCATTGGTCCTCTTTGCCAGGATTTTTTCTAATCTCGATTTCCGGTATATACCGGTATTTATATTTGCTGCCATCACAGGCCAGGTCTTAGGCGGGAAACTGGAGTTCTGACCCTTGATCTCCGCCATCCTGACAAGACCCGGGATAATTGAGGTAAAGGAGGTTAAAACCCCTGAACCTTCTGAAGGCGAACTGCTCATTGAAGTCAAGGCCTCTCTGACCTGCGGGACAGACCTCAAGGCGTTTATAAGAGGCCATTCGCTGATACCCATGCCAGGGCCGTTTGGCCATGAATTCTCAGGCGTAGTACATGCAAAAGGCAAGGGTGTCAGTAAGTTTAAGGTCGGAGATGCCATAATGTCAGTACACAGCGCGCCCTGCATGAACTGCCCATACTGCAAGAGGGATCTCTTCAACCTCTGCGAAAATCTTATGTCCACAAAGATACTCGGGGCTTTTTCAGAATACATCCTGCTTCCGAAACAGATAGTCCGGCAGAACACCTTTAAAAAGCCAGGCGGTCTGAATTTTAAGGAGGCGTCATTCCTCGAACCACTGTCATGCGTTGTGCATGGAATGGAACCATTAAATATCAACAAAAAGGATACTGTTTTTATCATAGGGGCCGGGCCTATCGGCCTTCTGCATCTAATGTATGCGAAATCAAAAAGGGCAAAGGTACTTATAACAGGCCTCGAGGAGGAACGGCTGAAGATAGCAGGGAAGTTGGGCGCCGATCTTGTCTTTAATAATTCCCAGTCTGAAGAATATGTTCGTGATTTTACAGGTGGAATAGGAGCGGATTACGTCTTTGAATGCACAGGGCAGCCTGATATATGGGAATCTTCTGTGAATTATGTAAGGAAAGGCGGGACGGTCCTTTTGTTCGGGGGATGCAGATCCGGAACTATAGTGCATTTCGATGCCGAAAGGCTGCATTATGATGAGATAACGCTTAAAGGCACTTTTCATTTCACTCCAAAGGATGTTAAAAAGGCATATCTCCTTCTAAAGAACAAAAAAATAGATGTTAAGAAGTTAATCTCAGGGACATATCCCCTGAAAGAGATCGAGAATATATTTGCAAGGCTGGTTAAAGGGGAAGGGATTAAATACGCAATCGTTCCGTAATATCTGAATTATTAATCCAGTTTTTTATTTGTATTTTCTGCGAAGTTCATCCAAATTAAGCTTGGTTAATGCTACTATAGTCTGCAATATCTCGATAATAACGGATAAAGGGGGTTACATGCAAAAAAGGGCATCAAGGATAATACTATTATTTATACTCGGGTTGTTTCTTGCTCTATTTTTTTTGCCGCAGTTCATTTCATTCTATGTTGACTGGCTCTGGTTTAAAGATGTCAGGTTCGAAAAAATATTCACTACGAAAATAAATGCCCAGGTAATTACAGTATCTGCAGGGATACTGGCAGGTTTTGTTATCACCTATCTGAACATCTGGTTTTCCATGCAGGCTACGAGGGGAAGGTCTGTTGTTATGACTTCGTACAGCCAGGCAATTCCACAGCTTGATATCCTGAGACACTTTGACCGGCTGAAAATTATCGTGCCGGTAGGAATCGGATTGTTTGCGGGGTTATTGATCAGTAATAGCTGGATGACATTTCTGTATTATTTTAATGCTGCAGACTCAGGTTATTCTGATCCGATATTCGGGAAAGACGTTTCTTTTTATCTTTTTACTCTCCCTGTCTACGAAATAATCTCTTCGACCCTGATGCTCATCCTGGGGGTATCTCTTATCGTTGCAGCCTTGAACTACATACTGAAGGGCGCTGTGCTGCTCACCCCGAAAGGCGTCGTATCCGAGCGGGCTGCTTCAGCGCATCTCTCAGTTATCGGCTCCCTTATATTTCTTTTATTGGCAGGAAAGGCATATACAGGGATGCATGCTATCTTATATTCGTCACATGGACATGTGGCAGGCGCGACCTTTACGGACGTTCATGCGGTCATCCCGTTTCTGAAGGCACAGATATTTGTTGCGCTTGCCTCGGCAGTCCTCCTCATGGGCAATATTTTCCTGAGACGCAACCTGATTTTTGTCGGGACTGCCGCGCTCTATCTGGCGGTATCTTTTATCGGCAATTCTGTATATCCTGCTATTTTACAAAAGTTTGTGGTAGCGCCTAATGAACTTGTAAAGGAAACCCCCTATATAAAACATAATATAGCTTCAACGCGGAAGGGTTTCGGCATTGATACAGTTGAGGAGAGGGATATATCCGGAGGCACTGCGCTTGACAGGAATGATATAAAGAAAAACAGCGCAACCATAAAAAATATACGCCTCTGGGACCACAGACCACTGCTGGATACCTTCAGCCAGATCCAGGAGATACGCACTTATTACGATTTTGCCTCGGTCGGAAATGACCGCTATATGATCAACGGGGAATATCGCCAGACAATGCTGTCACCGAGAGAACTCTCTACAGAAAATATCCCGACAAAAAACTGGATAAACGAGACACTGACATTTACCCATGGATACGGATTGACGCTTGGACCGGTGAATCAGGTAACACCTGAAGGACTGCCGGTATTGCTTATTAAAGATATCCCTCCGGTATCGACTGAAGCCAGCATAAAGGTCAGCAGGCCTGAAATTTATTATGGCCAGTTGTCCGGTAAATATGTGGTTGTAAATACAAAGTCAAAAGAGTTTGATTATCCCTCAGGTGAGCAGAATGTCTTTACGGAATATTCCGGGAAAAGCGGTGTTGCGATAGATTCATTTTTCAAGAAACTCGCTTTTTCAGCATATTTCGGCTCGTTGAAGCTGTTTCTCTCAAATGATATAACCAGGGAAAGCAAGGTCCTCTTTCATAGAAATATTCTTGAAAGGGTGAATAAGGTCATGCCTTTTCTGATGTTTGACGGCGATCCGTACATGGTCGTATCTGATGACGGGCAACTTTTCTGGATATACGATGCATATACAGTGAGCAGTAAATTCCCCTATTCACAGCCGATAGGAAACGGCATTAATTATATAAGGAACTCGGTGAAGGTGACGATTAACGCATATGACGGGAGCATGAAGTTTTACATGGCAGACAGGGAAGACCCTATTATCAGGACAATAAGCAAAATATTCCCCGGCATACTTCAACCTCTTTCGGAAATGCCGGCTGACCTGAAAAAACATATCAGGTATCCTCTGGATATTTTCAGTATCCAGACCCATGTTTATTCAACGTATCACATGGAGGAGCCACAGATGTTCTACAACAAGGAAGACCAGTGGGAGATACCGGTTATGGGGACAAGCGCAAAAGCAGAGGCCATGGAATCCTATTACACGATCATGAAGCTGCCTGAGGAGAAGAAGGAGGAGTTCATCCTCATGCTCCCCTTTAACCCTAAGAAGAAGGACAATCTGTCAGCCTGGATGATCGCCCGCAGTGACGACCCATTCTACGGGAGGCTTATGGTATACCGTTTTCCGAAGGACAGGCTCGTGTACGGACCGAAGCAGATCGTTGCCAGGATAAATCAGGACACGGAAATATCAAGACAGATATCACTCTGGGACCAGCGAGGCTCACAGGTGATCCAGGGGACTTTGCTGGTGATACCCATTGAAAATTCTCTCATTTATGTCCAGCCGCTTTATCTCAGGGCAGAGACAGGCAAGATACCGGAACTGAAAAGGGTTATCGTCGCGTACGAAAACCGTATCGCTATGGAGGAAACACTCGATGCGGCGCTTTCGAGAATATTCGGGGATGTGAAGGTTTCAGAAGAAACAGCTCCCTCCAGCGCTGTGCGGCTTCCTGCTGTTAAGGAGGGAACAGGTCTTGCTTCAGCTGCCAGGGAGCATTTCGACCGTGCTATCAAAGCGCAGAGGGATGGCAACTGGGCCTTATACGGAGAGGAAATCAGGAAGCTGGGCGAAGTCATCAAGAAAATGCAAAAGTAACAGGCAAATACATCTTATTATGCAGTTATGTCGATTAGGAAATGAAGGTCGCAAGGTTATACAGTTTTAATGATATACGGATAGAAGATATCCCCATACCTCAAATAGGGCCGCATGATGCCATTATCAAGACAAAGGCATGCGGTATCTGCTCTGGTGATGTAATGCCGTGGTATATCGAGAAAAAGGCCCCGCTTGTCCTTGGTCATGAACCATCTGGTGAAATCGTTGATATAGGCAAAGAGGTCACTTCCTTTAAAAAAGGGGACAGGGTGTTCACTCACCATCACGCACCATGCCTCTCATGCAGATTCTGCAGGCGTGGAGATTATGTACAGTGTCCCACATGGAAAAGCTCTTGCATAATTCCCGGAGGAATTTCTGAATATATCCTGATCCCGTCAATAAATCTTGAAAACGATACTATAAGACTTTCTGAAAATGTCGGTTTTGAAGACGGCTCGCTAATCGAACCTGCCGCCTGTGCTGTGAAAGGCTTAAAAAGGGCAAAGATAAAAAGGGGAGATGCTGTGTTGATCATCGGGCTTGGCGTCATGGGGATAATAAACCTTTTGATCGCAAGGAAATACGGCGCCGGGAAGATAATCGGCGCTGATATGGTAAAATTCAGGCTGGATAAGGCCCTCGAACTGGGCGCTGATGATATTATAGATGTATCCGCTGCCGGTCTTTATGAAGGCTTAAGAGATATTACAAAGGGCGATATGGCAGAAATAGTAATTGTGGGCCCTAACAGTGCTGAGGCTATGATGCAGGGCATTGGATGTGTCCGACCCGGCGGACAGGCGCTTTTGTTCACGCCTGCAAAACCGGATGAAAAACTGGTTTTAGACCCGAACTACCTGTATTTTAATGATATAAGCATCATAACAAGCTATTCCTGCGGGCCGGCCGATACCGCAGATGCGTATGAACTGATAGAAAAAGGGATTATAACAGCCGATAAAATTGTTACACACAGGTTCCCCATCGAAAAGACTGCCGAGGCGTTCAGACTGACATCAGAAGCAAGGGACTCTCTGAAAAGTATTATAGTATTTGAGTAGAAAGCCAAGCACTTCCTCACCCGGGGTCGTAAAAACCTTAAAATCTGTTGACTCAAGAATATACCTTGATTATCTGACTCTAAACCTTATAAAATAATTTGAAAATCATGGCAAAAAAGAAAACCGGGCCAACCTTACAACGGTACCCACGCGAGGAAGATGGGCTTTTATCTGTTACAGGTCTATTCCCTCGTATGTCCCCGCCGATGGCTGAACGCGATATTGAAAAAGCCATTGATGCTGCTTTTCAGAGATGTATAAAAAACAAAAAAGGTGAACTGAAAGAGACTCCTAAGACTCCTGTAGAACTTGTTAATTTATGTATAAAACATTTAAAGGAAAGAAGCGACCCTGTATTAAGTCCGTATTTCGTCAGTCAATTAAAAGCCGAAGACCTTTACGAACTCGATGCTGTAAGTTATGAAATGCAGCGGCATAGAATGACTATAGGCGTATTTTATCAATATTTGATATTGGAACTTATGAGAAACCGATGGCAGGTTTTTGACGGTTCAAGGGAAGGCGATATTATAGCGGATATAGATACACCGGGCTTTGAAAAAGGATTACGAGTATATATGTCGGTAAAAAAGTCAAAAGACACCGTTGGCGGCCAGGATATCGGCGGTGTAATAAGAAGGCTTGAAAATGTCGCCAAAGAAGAAAAGAACCTGACGCGGCCTTATATCTGTGTAGTAGGTGTTGCGACACCGCCAAAAGGAAAAATAAAGGATTATTCAGATAGGGCGGTTAAATGTAATCGCGACGGTCAGGCATATTCTCTTAATTGTGAATATTGGGGTCCGGGATTTATATTCCCATATGTTACCGGAAGAGAGACGATCGAAATATATAAGAAAGCAATAAATCGGGTTGCCAATTATCTGCCGTTTATGACCCTGAAGTTCAGGAAAGAGTGTTCTTTATTGCTTAAGAAAAAAATGGAGGCTTTAGGTTTGCTTAATACTAATGGGACGATTAACCAAACACGGTTTCTGTCATTTATTATAGAGGGTAAGCGTGAACAGAAACAAAAGCAGTAATTCCTCTATGACAAAATGCATTATCATAAATGGAGACAGCAGAAAAGAACTCGCACAGTTTAATAACTCGATTGACCTCATTGTTACTTCTCCTCCATATGCAGATGCACGCAAGAAACACTATGACAGTATACATCCAAAGGACTTTGCAGACTGGTTTTTAACTTTTCATGAATCATTCCGGGATGCCCTGAAGCCTACCGGGAGTCTCGTTATTAATATTAAAGATAAAGTTGTTGATAGAGTCAGACACCGGTTTGTATGGAAGACAATAGAAAAACTGAGCGAACAGGGGTGGCACTGCATTGATGATTATATCTGGTATAAAACAAATCCTATGCCGGGATATTGGCCCACAAGACTTCGTGATGGATGGGAATATTGTTTTCATTTAGCGAAAACAAAGAAACCGTACATAAATCAGGATGCTGTCAGAGTACCGATGGGCGATTGGGCGGAATCAAGGCTGAAAAACCTCAGCCATAATGATAAAAAGCGTAACAATTCCGCTAATGAAAGCGGTTTTGGCCGTGATCTTTCACGTTGGGTCGGCAAGAAAAATGTATTGCCATCAAACGTGTTAAGTATCGCGCTCGTAGGGAAAAACAAAGGTCATCCAGCGGTCTTTCCGGTTGAACTTCCTGCGTTTTTTATAAAGCTGTTATCTCCTCCTAATGGCTTTATTGCTGACCCATTTGGTGGAAGCGGCTCAACCGGTATCGCGGCTCTTTCTCTTAACCGCAGTTGCGTATTAATTGACACGCATAAAAAATACTGTCAGCTCGCTTTTGAACGTATTATCAAGGAAGCTCGCCTGCATGATGCCGAAATTCTGTTCGAAAACGTAGCTGTCATCGAACCCGGCAAGAGGAAGAAAAGACAGCTTGAAGATACTCCAAGTCTCCTGGATTTTGTGTCAGCATGAAATGTATATTTTAGGTTTGTCCTCACAGAACTTTTCCGTTTTTATACCCTTGTATTTCTTCTATAATTTGTCCTATACTGCTTGCGATGAGAGCCAATAACATCCTAAGTAAATGGGGGAGCAGCACTTATCTTCTTAGCTAAGGAAATTATCTATGACCATGTTGAAAGAAATAAAGGAATAAATATAATTATAAAGATGAAAATAAAAAAAACAGGCTCCACAGACCTGATTCTTAAATTAATTCTCAAAATCCGCCGATGAACCCACCCTCCGTCTTGCATTGAAAGTAATAAGGGCTCTCGCCAGATAATATTCTGAACTGGTAAGGAACGCTTCCTGGATTTTTAATATCTCAGAAAAAATTGAACCTGCAACAATTCAACAGTGCAATAGGGCAATAGTCCACAGGAGTACAAGTCTGCAAGTGATAAAGCTCGAAAGTTCAAAAGGGCAAGGGTCTACGCAACCTTTGCGTATTCTTTTACTTCCCTCTGAAGGCGTTCGCCAAGCTCTTCGGCTGTGACATCGAGGTCATACTGTGACTGTAGGCCGAGCCAGAATTCCGAGGATGTCCCAAAAAAGCGCGCCAGCCTGAGGGCCGTGTCTGCCGTAATCCTTCTTTTTTCAAGGACTATCTCGTTTATCCTTCTTGGCGGAACGCCGATGTCCAGCGCAAGTTTGTTCTGGCTCAACCTCATGGGTTTTAGAAACTCCTCAAGAAGGACTTCTCCAGGATGTACAGGATTTAAATTTTTCTTCTTCATTATACTCACCTCCTAATGATAATCGGTTATTTCGACATCATGCGCACCGCCATCTTTCCAGATAAAGCAGACGCGCCATTGGTTATTGATTCTTATGCTGTGCTGTCCTGCCCTGTCACCGCTCAGCTTCTCAAGCTTGTTTGCCGGTGGAATCCTTAAATCATTGAGATTGTGAGAGTTATTAAGCATCCTTAATTTTCGCAAGGCAATCTGTTGAATATCGAGAGGTAATTTTCTCGAAATTCCCCTCAGATATATCTTCTCGGTTTCGCTGTCCTTAAACGATCTGATCATTTACTATAGTCTATAACGTGCAGCGTTAAACGTCAAGAGTTGTTCAAATCGTGAAAAATAGAAAGTGGGCTGAAGGGCACTTCCGGATTCTTAATTTATCAGAAGAAATTGAACCTGCAACACAAATAGTGCCATAGTGCAGAAGTCCCATAGAGCCAAAGTGCCGTATAGTTGAAGACAGAAGAGTAATAGTACAAAGGCGCTGCCCGCCTCGGCAAGTCACTCCGCAAAAGTCACAATATCAATCCATAAAACATGTTAAACTATTTTAATATGTTAAACAAAGAAAACCGCTATTTTCTACGACTGGAAGGAAGGCATGATAAAAAGAAAAACAAAGATAACTTCAGCAAATAAAAGCAAACTCTATAAACATAAAGGTAATTACATATGGCAGGGGATAAAGACCGAAAAATATAAACCCAAAGGAGGGGACTGGGCCGACATTGTAAGACGGGTAATAACAGGAAGTCATGGAGAATCAACCAGATTTCATTTCAGATATTTTGAGATATCCTCAGGCGGATACAGCAGCCTTGAAAAACACAGGCATGAGCATGTTGTGATTTGCGTAAGGGGGAAAGGGAAGGTGCTGACAGGCCGGAAGATGAACAACTTGTGCTTTCTTGATACCCTGTATATAGCCCCTGAAACTCCTCACCAGCTTAGCAATCCGTTCAAAGAGCCGTTTGGCTTTTTCTGTATTGTAAACGCAAAGAGAGACAAACCAAAGCTTCTTTGTAAAACTTATTTATGAACCTAAAGATAACCCGCAGAGATTTTCTTAATGGTGTACTCCTTGGCGCAGGCGCCCTTTTGCTTGAGTTGCCTGCTCCGCTAAGGCTTTCCGCTCAAACCAAGCCAAAAGATGGATTCAGCGGGGTCGGCGATTATGCCTCCTCGAACGGAAATACCTCTGAAGTTATCCGTGTATTCCAAGCTATAGAACATGGGAACTACCGGTCTTTAAAGCGGGAAATCTCCGATACCGGAGAGCTTTATGATCTTGTTATCGTCGGCGGAGGTCTGAGTGGATTAGGCGCCGCGTTTGAATTCAATAAAGCTTCTTTGAAGCAGGCAAAATGCCTTATTCTCGATAATCATCCGATCTTCGGCGGCGCCGCGAAAAGAAACGAGTTTATTGTCCAGGGGGAACGCCTCATCGGACCTCAGGCATCGAATGCCTTTGGCATCATAGACCGCCCCGGCATCCCAGGCTACGATATTTACACTGAGCTGGGGATACCAACAGAGTTTGATTACGGCGAGTTGGCTTCCGGCCTGAAGCCTCTGGACTTTGATACCACAAACTTCGGCTACAGGCTCTGGTTCGATTCAAAGAACATTGGCCACTATTATGCCGGTCAGGAACAGGGCACTCCTGACAAATGGGTGGCAGGCTTCTGGGAGAAAGAGCTTGCAGGAACGCCGTATTCGGAAAAGGCTCGGAAAGATTTCCTTCGTTGGAGGAATATAGCAGATCGCCAATATGAGGGTGAAGATTATGGCCGCTGGCTCGATTCTATGACTTATAAGGATTATCTGGAAAAGATTCTGAGGCTTGATCCGGAAATAACGCGATACGCCGATCCGGTGCTTGCCAGTGTGGTGGGGCTTGGCTGCGATGTTATAAGCGCCTATGCAGCCCGTCAGGTCTCGATGCCTGGATTCCCTGAGTTTCAGGGACATCGCTCACTAAGGAATAGTCACTGGCATTCATTCCCGGGCGGCAATGACGGCTTCTCCCGCTATTTTATCAAGGCATTGATCCCCGAGGCCATTGAGGGAGGCACGAGCTTTGCGGATATACATAACGGCCGGGTGCGCTTCCCTGCTCTCGACCAGGAGGGGAACAAAGTTCGCCTCAGGCTTGGTTCTTCAGTTATTCAGGTTGAGCACGACGACCGCTCAGCTCCTGGAAAGAGCGCTACCGTCATCTATATGAAAGATAGGAAACTTTACCGTCTGAATGCCCGAAGTGTGGTTATGGCTTGCGGAAGCCGTTTGTCCAGAAAGGTGGTGTCGGATCTGCCGGCAGGCCACGCCGAAGCCTATAGCCGGTTCCATGTCTCTCCCATTCTCGTAGCCAATGTGGCTCTTACCAACTGGCGCTTCCTTTACCACCTTGGCTTTACCGCCTGCAAATGGGTTACCGGGTTCGGGTTTGGCTGCAATATCCGCAAGCCCATGCTTGTGGGAAATTACCGCCCTCCGCTAGATCCCGACAAGCCGATAGTTCTAACTTTTTATATCTCTTTTCATCAGCCAGGGCTTTCCATCGAAGAACAGGGGGAAAGCGGAAGAAAAAAGCTTTTGGGGACAAGCTTTACGGAATTCGAGTTTCTGATAGTTAAGCAGATGAAACAGCTCTTCTCAGAGGCGGGATTTGATACGGAAAAAGATGTCGCCGGTATCATCCTTAACCGCTGGACTTACGCATATGTAAACCCGCAGCCCGGCTTTTACTTCGGCAAGGACGGGAAGCCAGCACTACGGGACATTATACGCAAACCCTTTGGGCGAATTGCCTTCGCTCATGCCGAACTCAACGGGCATCAGCACTGGGTTGGGGCGGTGGATGAAGGGCGGCGGGCAGCTAAACAGGCGATGGTTGTCCTATGACTTGCACTGTTGTTTTCCTTTATATTTTAAATATTGTAAACTAAAACATGTTGCTGAACGATACTTGCAAACTGCAATCGAAATTGATTTTTCTTATTTTCTTTTTAATCATCATCTTTATTGCGCCTCTATGTCACCACCATGACCATCCCGCTGAATATTATTATAATATCGACAGTCACTATGTCGTTTTTGATTATACTGATATGGATATCCACGAAAGCTTTGCGGCTTGCCATAAACATTCAGGTCCGCACCTGCACATAAAGAAAGATTTCAGCGGCTCAATTGTTAATAATGGCCTTCAGAGCAGGCTGCAGAGGGCATCTGCCTTTGACTCTGCTGCTTATGTTTTAAACTGTGTTGAGGTCTTTTACGGCACTGTCTTCGATCACAGGAAGTTCAAACCTGTAACCAGTTTTGCCAAAGCTTTCTCCGGCCTCTCACCACCAGCCTGTTAGTCTCCACTGTCTATCTCTTTTCTTGAATTTCTGAGATTAAGGAGTTGTTATGGTTCAAACAATTTTTTCAGCTTTTATATGCTTCATGCTCTTTCCGCTTAAGGGCCTTGCACTTGAGCCGACCGAGAAACTTATTTTTGAAAAAAATTCTCTTTATCAGTACATTTCAGTAATAGAGGACACAGTAAAAAAAGAGCGCTATGTAAGGAACCAGAAAAGAGAATACGCACAGGGAGGCATTTACGTAGACGCCCCCGACAAGCTCCTTTTTGAGTTCACACAGATGGGCTTTGTTTCCCTTGCCTTCCTGGACAAAGACCCGAAAGACGTGCTCTTTGTAGGTCTTGGGGCCGGGGCCATGCCTAAGTATTTTACCGGGCGCTATCCGGATGCGGTTATAGATATCGCCGAGATAGATCCTGATATGGTGTCGATCGCTAAGAAGTATTTTTATTTTAAAGAGACCGACAGAATGAAGGCTTATGAAAATGACGGAAGAATTTTTGTCAAGAGGACGAAAAAAAAATATGATTGGATCATTCTCGATGCATATCAGAACGACTATATTCCCTTTCATCTGACAACGCTTGAGTTCCTCAAAGAAGTGAAGAGCAGGTTGAAAGATAACGGCGTAGTTGTCACTAATATTACCTCGCCATACAGGAACAGGTTTTTCGACTCAATGGTCATGACCTACAAGAAGGCATTCCCTCATCTCGCCATTTTCAAGGGGAAGAAATCGGCCAATTTTATTTTCGTGGCAACGGCAAGCAGTAAAAATAAAGACAAGGACGTTGTCGAGGCGAGAGCCCGTAAAATTCAGTCTGATCGGAAATTCGATATTGACCTTGAGGACTTTGCTTCAAGGTATGAATCCTCTGAAGCATATGAGTGGGGAGGGGCCAAGATCCTCACAGACGACTTTTCACCTGTAAATCTATATCAACACCAGAAATCAGGGGCACAATGAGGAGGTAACTTTATGATTAAGTTTGTCGTTTTCATTTGCGGCGCCATTGTCATGTCATTTGAAATCCTGGGCAGCCGGGTCCTGGCACCGAACTTCGGCAGCTCTGTCTTTGTCTGGGGAAGCCTGATCAGCGTCTTTCTCGCAGGCCTCTCTGCCGGATATTATCTGGGCGGGAAGTTCGCCGATATCAATCCGTCTTCCAGAAAGCTGAGTCTTATCATAATCGCTCCGGGCCTGCTCCTCCTGACGTTCCCCCTATACAGCGCTCCTATAACAGACTGGATATTCATGAAGGACCTGGGTGTAAGGACGAGCCCACTGTTAGCCTCCTCCGTCCTCTTTCTTATCCCCTCATTTTTCCTCGGCATCGTGAGCCCTTATACTGCAAAACTAATGATCTGCAGCCTGCATACTTCAGGTAAAACCATAGGAATGCTCTACGCACTCTCGACATTCGGAAGCATCATCGGGACATTGCTTACGTCTTTTTATCTCATCACTGTAGCAGGTGTAAATGCGCTGATTACGGGACAGGGGGCCTTGTTGGTGATCATCTCAACGCCTTTGTTTTTTAAAAACTTGAGTTGTAAACCTGAAGATAATCCGCCTGGAAATCCAACTTAATTTAAAAAACTCTGTTAATTACCATGTAAATTTTCATAAAAAATTGTAAAATAAAAAATTGAACTTAAGGAGTCTCTAAGTGGAGAAAGAAAAGAACAAGACGATTATAGATAAGGTCTGGGACCTCTTTGCCTCTGTCAGGCTTGCAGTTGTAATATTTTCGATTATTTCACTGACTTCGATGATCGGGACTGTACTTGAGCAGAATGCCGAGCCCGAGAAGAACATTGATATCCTTGTGAAGTTGCTCGGCGTCGGACACGAGGCTGCGCACAGCATATACGGTGTTCTTGACAGCCTCGGTTTTCTGAATATGTACCATTCATGGTGGTTTGTCACCCTGCTTTTCCTGTTCGCTTCAAATCTTATAATCTGCTCAATCGACAGGCTGCCGAGGGTGCTGAAGCTGGTTAAAGAGCCTGTCCGGCCTCTATCTGCGGAGCATCTTGAAAAAATGTCCATAAAAAAAACCTTAACGCTGAAAGGTAAAACATCAGATATCAAGGAAGCAGTTTCATCCGCTTTAAAAGAGATAGGGTTTAAACCATTAGAATCATCCGATAACAACCGGATACAATTCTATGCTGAAAAAGGCAATTTCACAAGACTCGGCGTATATATCACTCATTTAAGCGTACTCATAATATTTATTGGTGCGATAATTGGCATATTTTTCGGTTTCAGCGCATTTCTGAACCTGCCCGAAGGCTCTGCTTCGCCGGTTGCATACAAAGACCGCGGGGTTGAGGTCCCTCTCGGATTTGAAATCCGCTGTGATAATTTTGACGTTGACTATTATCCTAACAGCGACATGCCCAGGGCGTATCAAAGCTGGCTGACGGTTTTTAAAAACGGGAAGGAAGTGATGAAGAAATCCATTGTAGTCAATGATCCTTTGACGTATGAAGGCATCACATTCTATCAGTCGAGTTTTGGTACGGTCCCTGACAGTATGAACAACGGTATCTTTGTATTCAGACTGGTCTCAAAGGACGGCAAGACAGCCGAGATAAACTCTAAACTGGGTGAAAAATTTACTATACCAGGTACATCCGTAGAAGGGCGTATATCAAATTTCAGCCCTGCCTTTTCAATAGACCAGAGCGGCAGGGCATTTACATATGACGAGCAGATGATTAATCCTGCTGTGTATATTGAATTCTCGGAATCCGGGACCACTAAATTCTCAGGATGGCTTTTGAAAAGATATCCTAACACCTGGAACCTGCCTGACGGCAACAAGGTGGAGTTTTTGGATTTCTGGGGAGTACAATATACCGGGCTTCAGGTCAGGAAAGATCCGGGCGTCCTTATTGTTTATCTTGGATGTATTATTATGGCGGCAGGGCTTTACATCACATTTTTTATGAGTCACAAGAGGATCTGGGTAAATATCTCCGATGAGAAGAAAAATATGGCAATTTTAATCGGGGCATCCGCAAACAAAAACAGGGTCGCCTTTGAACGAAAGATAGAAAAGTTTGTCGGCATCCTTAACGCCGGTCAAAAAGGGGGAAAATAGATGGACAGCTCGACTTTTTTCGGATTATCAACCATAGCGTATATCCTTGCAATGATCACATACATAATTTATCTTGCATTCAGGGGAAAGACCATCGGGATTATTGCAACTGCAATTACAATTGCAGGCTTCTTATCGCAGACGTCTGCCATACTTATAAGATGGGTTGAATTCAAAGAGATCGGACAGATGGGCTGGTTAAGGGCAGCGCCGCTTACCAATCTTTACGAATCACTCATATTCTTTGTATGGTGCCTGATACTGGCTTATCTGGTAATAGAATTTAGATACAAAAACCGCTCCTTTGGCGCGTTTATTACACCTGTTGCAGGACTCGCACTTGCATTTATTGATATTTCAGGCATGGACAAAAACATCCACCCCCTCGTGCCGGCCCTTCAAAGCAACTGGCTGCTCGTTCACGTGTTGATGAGTTTTATCGCTTATGCCATGTTCGCGATCTCTTTCAGCACGGGTCTTATGTACCTGATTGTGGGGACCGAGAAGAAAAAAGAACCTGCGTATATTTTCTGGACCCTCATGTTGAGCACATTCATAATAGTTCTTGCCGCTATGGGTATGGATTACCTGACATTCAAGCTCCTGGTAAAAAGTCCTGAAGAACTCATCAAAAGCTATCTTTTTAAAGCCTCTTTCCGAAGCAGTTCAGCTGCTGTGTCAGTATTCAGCTGGGCCGTATCCATAGCCTTTACTTTTTTTATCTGGAACTTCGGCCATGTACTTAAAAAAATCATCTCAAATTTTAATATCTCTCAGGAAATACTTGATGAACTTACCTATAAGAGCATCGCCATAGGGTTTCCGATATTTACACTCGGCGGCCTCATATTCGGGGCCATATGGGCTGACCAGGCATGGGGCAAGTACTGGACATGGGATCCTAAAGAAACCTGGTCGCTCATTACATGGTTCTTCTATGCATTTTATCTGCATAGCCGCCTGATGAGAGGATGGAAGGGGAAAAAAGTTGCGATCGTTGCGGTTCTGGGGTTCATTGCCGTTATCTTCACATATCTTGGAGTGAACCTGCTGCTATCGGGACTCCATGCTTAT
>JAKAKQ010000331.1 GCA_021813425.1 Nitrospirota bacterium | reverse complement strand
TCCCAGTTCGTCCTCCCGGTCCATCTTTATCCTGTACGACAGTTCACCTCTGCTTATCCTTTCTGTTGCCTTGAGAAGTTCGTTAAAAGGTTCTGATATAGTGCTTCTGATCTGGAGAATAAGGAATAGAGAAACAATCATACTGAAGGATATCAGCCCGACATGGTAATAGATCATCTCTTTCTTTATGGTTTCGCCTGCCATCGCAACATTCAGCACTATGTTTATCGAGTTACTCTGCATCTCATCGATCCTCGTCATAATGTCGATGGCCAAGTTGTCTATCTTCTTCAGGTTTTCAATAACATCCGGGTCTCCCACAGGCTGTCTCTTTTCCATAATGACCTTTGAATAACCAAGAACCTGCTGGAATTCCTTCCCGATTAATTCGAAGTCTTCCTTCTGTTTCGAAATGCTGCTTATATCACCGAAGCTCTTGTATATATCCGCAACCTTCTTCTGATACTGTTTTCTGAATTTTATGTCGCCGGTCAATCCCCAGTTTTTAGTTACATCTACGAGCTCACCGATATTCCGGTCAAGTTCGTTGTAAAGCTTGTTCTCCTCGCTCAGGGAACGGAGAGAGCCCATATGGCCGCTAACTTTATCAAAGATCAGGATAGTGCCGCCGGCAAAGATTGTTATCACGACCAGAAAGGTCGACAGCATCAAAAACAGCTTTAATCTCAGGCTCATCCTTTAACCTTTTTTACGGCCTTTTTATACAGTTCAATATATCTTTCTGCCGACCGTCCCCAGGAAAAATCAGCATCCATGGAATCATAAATAAGTTTTTTCATCTTTCTGGCGTCCGCATATACGCACAGCGCCCTTTTTATGGCATCCTGAAAGGCTGACGGTGTGTAATCGGCAAAAAGGAACCCTGTGCCTGTTGACAATAGATGGTTATAATCCTTTACAGTATCCACAAGACCGCCTGTTTTTCTTGCGATCGGGACAGTGCCGTATCTCATGGAAATAAGCTGTCCGATACCGCATGGTTCGTATTTGGAAGGCATGAGGAAAAAATCACAGCCGGCATAAATCAGATGCGCTAAAGCCTCCTCGAACCCGATCTTAACAAACACCTTGCCTGTATACTTCTGAGCAGCCTTTTCAAACAGGTCCTGATAATGCTCATCACCTTTACCGATAATGATCAGGGTTACACCCATTATTGTCAGCTCTTCCAATGAATTGTAAAGCAGGTCAAGGCCTTTCTGTGAAGAGAGCCTGCTGACTATGCCAAAAAGCGGGGTTTTCTTGTCAGCCAGTCCTGTCTTCTGTAAAAGTATCCTTTTGCACTCTGACTTGCCCTTTATATCATTTCTATCATATTTTGCAGGTATCAGGCTGTCTTTTGACGGGTCCCATTCATCATAATCAGCACCGTTTATCACTCCGAAAAGATCGTTTTGCCTTTTCTTTAATACGCCTTCCAGTCCGAAACCGTTTTCCTTCTCCAGTATCTCTCCCGCATAAGTTTCGCTCACTGTATTAAGCAGGTCCGAATATAAAAGGCCCGCCTTCATAAAATTCAGTTTCCCGTAAAACTCTATTTTTTCAGGTACAAAATACTCCCATCCGAGGTCTGTATAGTCCATATCGGAAGCCTTGAATATTCCCTGGTAACCGAGGTTATGAACAGTGTATAAAGTGGCGGTTTTTTTCAGATATCTGTTGCCTTTATACAGGGTTTTCAGAAAAAGCGGGATCATCGCGGTCTGCCAGTCATTGCAATGTATTACATCAGGTCTTATGTTCAATGCAATACATGTCTCGAGCACAGCCTTCGAAAAAAATATAAACCTCATTGCATTGTCGGAATAGTCGCCATCTGATGTCCCGTAAAGTTCGGGTCTCCCGTAGAGTTCTTCACATTCGATGAAATAACTCCCTGGAGTCGATGATTTTTCAGAAACCCAGATATTCCCCTTAAAAATAAAGCCTCCCATTTCTATCCTGACAGACTTATCTGTTTTGTAAAGTTTGTTGTTCTTCCTTATGATGGAATAAAGAGGGAGTATCAAAGAGGCATTTATTTTTTTTCTCCTGAACTCTTTCAGGAGCGCCCCTGTCACATCTGCAAGACCTCCTGTTTTTACATAGGGGACAGCCTCAGGAGTTGCAATCAGTATCCTCATCAGAAAATACCCTTGTCACCTATCAATTTTCACCCCGCTGCCTGGCTTCTGACTTCTTCATTTTTTATATCTTGGCCTCGCGCATGAACTTGGCAGATTCCTCCGGAGGCGTGGGATTTATATAAAAGCCGGAGCCCCACTCAAATCCGGCGATCTTTGTGAGTTTCGGCATTAATTCGATATGCCAGTGATAATAGTCATTTATCTCGTCATAGAACGGGGATGTATGAAGGACAAAATTATATGGAGGTGTATCGAGTATCCTGTCCATCTGCTTTAATATTCTCTGAAGCATTTCCGATAAGTACGAAAAATTTTTTTCAGGAGGATTGAACATAGATTCATGCCTTTTCGGAAGGATCCACGTCTCAAAAGGCGACCTTGGCGCAAACGGGGCAAGCGCAACATATTTGGCGTTCTCATAGATAACCCTCTTACCGTCTTCGAGTTCCTGATTGATCACATCGCAGAAAATACATCTCTCCTTGAACTCATAATGCTGTCTCGCAGAATCAAGCTCCTCTCTGACAAGTTTAGGTACGATAGGAAGCGCAATAAGCTGTGTATGGGTATGCTCAAGCGAGGCGCCGGCAACATCTCCCTCATTCTTGAACACTAAAACATATTTGAACCTCTGGTCCTTTTTGAGGTCGGTCAGCCTGAGATAACAGGCCCATAATACATCCTCAACCGCCTTTTGGGTCATGGTTGCCATGGAAAGATTATGGTCCGGAGTCTCGATAATTACCTCATGCGCACCTACACCGTTCATCTTGTCGAATATCCCTTCCCCTGTCTTCCCGAGTTCTCCGTATATCTGAAGGGCTGGGAACTTATTAGGCATAACCCTGAGCGTCCATCCTGCTGAATTGGCCTGTGAACCAACAGGCCTGAACGCCATTATTTCAGGAGGCGTGGTATATTCGTTACCAGGACAAAACGGGCAGAACCCACCTTTCTTCCTCTGCGATGTCGAAACAAAATCGGTTGGCCTTTTCCCTCTTTCCACCGATATGATCACCCATCTTCCGACAATAGGATCTTTTCTTAATTCAGGCATAAATCCTCCGTTTATGAATAGGAACAGGGAACAGGCAAATGGCAAGATCCGAC
>JAKAKQ010000104.1 GCA_021813425.1 Nitrospirota bacterium | reverse complement strand
CCGTAAGCGAGGTTTCTGTGCTTGAAGGGAAGGTCAGCGTCTATAACATAAACCCTGCGATAGCAGGCGTGGTCACATTGGAGAGGGGGACGATGAGCAAGGTATATCAGAACCGGCCGCCTACACCTCCTGCTCCCATAATACAACCGGTACAGAAAGAAGCAATCGCTCCTGTTGCAGAAATCAAAAAGGAACTTCCGTTGACACCCCCCATCGAGCAACAGGCGCCTGCCAGCACAACACCGGTGCATATACGCATACCTATCCCGGAGGGTATATAGATGAAAAAGAAGATTCCATGCTTTGCGATTACTAAGGAGTTTATAAGTATGAAGGCATTAATAATCGTAAAATCCCTCCTAACCTCCCTTTGCCAAAGGGAGGCAATTTACCCCTCTATGAAGAGGGGATTAAGGTGTCTGTTCCCCTCTTTGGCAAAGAGGGGGAGGGGAGATTTTCTGAAAAAATGTCTGCTTAATTATGAACTTATTAGTATAAGCCTTCTTTTGATAATCACGGGCTGCGGAGGGGGCGGAGGGGAAAAGACAAGCAGCAGTGGTTTTTCTCCTGTAACCCTGACTGCGAAATTTATAACAAGCACAGATATGAAAGCGGCAGCATCGACAATAGCAAATATCCATTATACAGTCACCGGTCCGGGTATGAAGAGGATGGAAGGTACGGTGCCTGTCACAGGAAATCTTGTGGAATTCAAATTAAACGTACCTAACGGGAAAAAGAGATTCTTCAGGTTGACAGCCGTTAACAGTTCCAGCCATATACTTTACGGCGGTGCAACGTATCAGGATCTGAACGGGACACCTGTGACGGTCGATATAAACTTAAAGAACCCGATTGCAGGAAAATGGGGGTTCGTCGATTTCGGGCGCGATATCGATTCGTGGGAGACCAAGGCAGGAAGAATAGTCTTCAGGACGGATGGCAGCATGACAATTTCTACTTATTATCATAATGACGGAGGTTACATCTCTTCCAAAACAGAGGATTTCAGATACACAGTAGGGTTAAATTCCGATGGAAGCACAAACTTAATGGTCGTAAGGTCGGATGGAGAAACTGCGCAGGTCCCGTTTGTTTTGTCGGACGACGGCAATACGCTATTTTTTGATGAAACACAGAATATTACAGACCAGAAAATTTTTGTCGCAGGAAGGATGGACCCTGCAAATAACTACACTAACGCTGATTTGAAAGGGGATTATTATGGAATAGGCTACGAGCATAATGTAAATCCTGTTGCGCCCCCTAACGGCAACGGCGGTTACATGGCTATATCGAGCATCGAAACCTTTGACGGCATCGGAAGCTTTAATTATTACGGAAAGGCAAACAGCGACGGCGTCATCTGGGATGATACCTCCAACAGTCCGAGAAATTATTCGGTGAATCCGGATGGATTTTTCTCGGTATCCCGTGACGGCAATGTACAAGGCGCGGGCGGGATAGGCATAGACAGGAGAGGCGCTTTGGCTGCTCCAGTCACTCCCGACAAATGGGGATTTTACTTTTTTATGAAAAAGGGAGACAGGACATACTCAACCGCTGACTTTGAGGGCACATGGGCTATAACAGGTTTTGGTGATGATAATAATACGAATTTCCAGTCGGCTTTCGGCACAGGAACTTGTGACTCAAAAGGCAACTGTACGTTTAATTTTAAAGAACGTGATTCAAGCGGCAATTTATCAGACAAATCTAAGTCTATAACTGTTTCTGTTTCTCCTGACGGCAGTTTCGGCCAATCCGATCCTGATTCTCCTCTGTCGCCCCCATATGCAGGCGCAATCGGCAACAACGGTAATACATTTATCTTAAATCCGAGTTTTGGCCCGGCATCGGATGGCAACACGTTCAACAACAACAGGACAATTATCATAGGAGTCAGGTCGAGCGGTTTTCCGGCACAAACACAGTCAGGGCAAGATCAAGGCTGGATAAAAAATCCTGCAAATGGCCACTTCTACAAATTGACGGATTCAATGAACTGGTTAGAGGCCGAAGCACAAGCTGTTCAATGGGGGGGACATCTTGCAACAATCAATGATGCCAATGAAAATGAATGGCTTGTTTCAACTTTTGGAGGGTCGTCAGAGAATTTCTGGATTGGTTATACAGACAAGGATGTTGAAGGTGTCTGGAAATGGATAAGTGGTGAAGATTCAACTTATACCAACTGGTTTCATCATGCTTCCGGTGCTTTGGAGCCAACAGATACATCACCTGGTGAAGATGCTGTTGCAATAAACTACATCAATTCTTATTGTGTAAGCTGTAGCGGCGCTTGTTGTTCACCCCAAGGATGTATAAAAGGATGCACACAGGAGCCGTGCCAGGAGGATGGCATTGAGTATGCTCCGGGAAAGTGGAACGACTTGCCCATAAGCATAAGCAAGACCCTGAGAGGTATTGTCGAAAAACTCTAAATTACAAGGTGATAAGTAATTTTATTTGTGGAATAGACTGCGGTAACCGAGTAATACCTGATATTATTGGAAAGCTGCTTTAAATATCACTCGTCATGTTTTTATCGTTGTATTAAAGCTCCCCTCATTGGTTAAGGAGGGGTTGGGGGTGATTTTTTTATTATCAAATTACCACCCCTTAATCCCCTCCTAAAATAGGCTGGGAGTTTTTAATACACACCCTCTTGGTATCATGATGTAATCCGGTTCTCTTTAAAAGTCTTTTGATAATTGAGGATATTTTGATGTGAGATCAGGAGATCTGATATTATCAAAACCATTATTCCTTTGACACTCTCATCCTGATTTTTTATACTTCAAGTATGCTCAAGATAGCGGTAATAGACGGACAGGGCGGCGGCATAGGGAGCCTGATTGTAAAAAGGCTGAAAGAGGAGTTCAGGGACTCTGTCGAGATAATAGCACTCGGCACTAATGCAGCCGCCACTTCGGCCATGATGAAATCAAGGGCAAACAAGGGCGCAACAGGCGAAAATGCGATTATCTGGAATTCGGATAAAGTCGATATGATAATAGGCCCCCTGAGCATTTCCCTGCCTAATGCGATGCTCGGCGAGGTGACCGCAAATATGGCATCGGCTATTATTGCATCAAATGCAAAAAAGGTCCTTCTGCCTTTAAACCAGGAGGGGATCGATATCGTGGGAGTCAGCAAGGAGCCGCTTCCCCATTTGATAGAACAGACCATTATAAAGATAAAGGAGATCAAAGATGTGTGAGGCAAATGCTTATATCTTTAAAGACGGCAAGGAAGAGCTTTATCTCGAAAACGTGGACATAATGAAACCGGAGGAAGGGAAGATATATCTGAAGAATCTCTTCGGAGAACAGAAGGTCTTCGAAGGGGAGATAAAAGAGGTCTCTCTTCTAAGACACAAGATAGTGCTGGAGAAGAAGTAGATATGGTCATAGGCTTTTGCATGGCCTATGGCCTCATAATGTTCTCTCAGGGATTTTCCGCCTATTGTTGAGGATTAAATTTTTCTTGCTCGATTATTAATTTTAGCTGATTTTCAAGTTCAGGCAGTTTGTTTTTGATTATGTCCCACATAATCTTATATTTAATCCCAAAATATTCATGAGCGAGGACATTTCTGAAATCAGATATCCTTTTCCATTCAACAGAAGGGTACTTGTCTCTTATCTCCGGAGGAATTTTGCTTGAGGCCTCTCCAATGATCTCAAAATTTCTAACAATTGCATCGATTCTCATTTCATCTTTAAGTATATCTTCAAATGACAAATCGCCTGCATAGCTTTGAACTTTAATAGCAGATTCCAGAATATCTTCAAGATAAAGTAGATAGTTCCTACGCATAGACAACTTCTCGTAAAATATCGTTCTTTAGCTGTGGTCGTAGTGCATCAACTGTTACCAGATCCACTTTTCTTCCAAACAGGTCCTCAAGAAAATATTTCAGATCCATATAATTGTCAAAAGTCTCATATTTGTCTTCCAGTTCGATAAGCATATCTATATCGCTGCCTTCCTTTTCTTCGCCTCTTGCGAAAGAACCGAACACGCCAATCTTTCGGACATGATATTTGCCCTTGATGGTACTTTCATGCTTCTTCAAAATCTCGATTGCATTCATCTCTTATTACCTCTTCGGCTATTTTATCACAAAAAAGATTGTACTGGTTAATCGAATGTCACGTGGGACTTTGGAACTATGGAACCGTGGTACTTCTGTACTTCTGCACTATGGACTTTTGCACTGAGGAACTTGCTTTGTCATGGGCGGATTTGAGAGAGGAGAGTTTAGTGAGGATGTCAGTCACTTAAGAATATTTTCAATCTGTTTGGACAGTTTAGGCAGCTCCTTTTTGGCAATATTCCATACGATTTTATAATCAATACCAAAATAAAAATGTATAAGTTTGTCTCGTAAGCCGGATATCTTCTTCCATTGAATTTCAGGATGCTTTGCCCTCAAATCCCTTGAGATGTTTTTGGCGGCCTCTCCTATAATCTCAAAATTACGGATAACAGCATCCTGTGTCTTCTTGTCGAGAAGAAACTTTTTATATGTTAACCCTTGCGTATATGAGGCAATGCGATTTACTGCCTCCTTTATGTCGCCGAGAAAGTCCATGTCTTTCCGTTTCTTAGACATAGATCATACTCTTTTTAATATCTTCCGCTATGTGCTTGTAGCGTGGATTTTGAAAACTTCTCCTGAAATGGGAGTATGTTGCCACATCTACATTGCAGCCTAAAATCTGCTCAAGCCTGTTGGCAAGGGATACGAATTCAAGACCTATAGACTTTTTGATGTCAACAAGGATATCAATATCGCTTTTTTTCTTCTGAGACCCTTTTGCAAAAGAGCCATACAGAATTATTTGTTTAACGCCGTATTTATCCTTAAGATAAGGCATTTCTTTTTTAAGAATTGAAATAACCTTTTCCTGAGTCATCACACGGGGACTCTTTGTTTCTTTCTTCATATAATCCCTCACCCTAAGCGTATTCTATGCACTGCTTTATGTCTTCTTCCTCGATTTCAGGATAGTCATCAATTATCTGCGCATGTGTCTTGTCTGCTGCGAGAAGTTTAAGAATAAGAGTCACAGGTATTCTCATCCCTCGGATGCAGGGCTGTCCCTGAAACACTTCAGGGTCAATGGTTATGCGGTCTAAGGTTTTAAACATTTGCCGTCTACCTCCTTTTTGGTTATTTTATCATAAAAGAGATCGTACGGGTTAATCGAAGCCACGTGGGACTTTGGAACTATGGAACCGTGGTACTTCTGTACTTCTGCACTATGGACTTTTGCACTGAGGAACTTGCGGTGTAGAGGGCGGATTTGAGGGAGTCTCTGCTGTAAATACTCCAATATGCTTTTTGCAAATAATAATCAAGCACGTCATCAAATTTTTCTCCGTTTTTTTCAATTTCCCTGTTGATGCTTTCAGCAAGGCCACTCTGACTTTTGGCTTTTGTTCTCTAAGTTTTTTTTAACAGGCCTGCCTCCAAATTCCTTGTAACGCCCCATTGTGCCGTGTTGTAGATTTATTTTTTACGCCATAATAGGGCGTAAATTTAGATAAACAAATAAGGATTGAATTAAAGCGATTCGGCAGCAATCTTCGGCGTCAGAGAACTGCTCTCAGAATGACCCAAGAGAAACTTGCAGAACTCTCGGATTTGAATGTGAGGACTATTCAGAAAATTGAAGCTGGACAGACAAATATTCTTATAACTACTGCAAAGAGAATTCAGAAAGCTTTGGGGTGTTCTTGGAATAAATTAATCGGGGACTGATGGTTAATCAAGGAGACGTAATTTCTTATCTTGATATGTGTCGCGAGGAAGGCGTCAACCTTCAGAGGGGAATGAATTTCCGTCTAAAGGGTGGTTTCAGCGTAATCCTAATGAGCATACGCCAAGGTGCTCCTTATGCTGACCGAATCGAAGCTGAAGGTAGAATTCTAATTTATGAAGGTCACGATATACCCACGATTAAAAATGGTCCGAACCCAAAAAGTGCTGATCAAGTTGCCCATAATCCAGGAGGCAGTCTTACTCAGAATGGTCTCTTTTTTGAAGCAGCTGAGAAATCCAAAAATGGGGAAAGCGAACCTGAACTCGTAAAGGTCTATGAAAAGATTAGAGCAGGGATTTGGGTTTATAATGGTCTATTTAAACTCATTGATTCATGGCAAGAGATAAGTAATGCGCGTAATGTTTTTAAGTTCAAGCTTGAATTAGTGGATGATGTAAGCTTTACAACCGATGTGGTTTCCCCGGACATAGATCATAATCGCATCATTCCTACGGCAGTTAAACTCGAAGTTTGGAAGAGAGACAAAGGCAAGTGTGTTCAATGTGGTAGTCAAAACAATCTTCATTTTGACCATATAATTCCATACGCACGAGATGGCTCATCGCTTGTATCCGAAAATATTCAGATTCTTTGTGCAAGGCATAATCTGACCAAGAGAGACCGAATAGAATAATACCAGCGCTTGATTGTTTTTTGCCTATTCACTTTGAGTTAATTATTCCAAGCATTAGCTGTAGAAGAGCTTCAGAGGAGAGAACTTAGTGCCCTTGTCTATGAATCTCAAAGCCCTCAAACGCATTATCATGAAGAACTGAATACAAAGTATCAATTGCGTCCTTAACCGATACGTGCTTTCTATTGATTAACTCTTATGGTTCAATTTATAGTTTAACTATGGAGAAGATATGGCGGTTGATCGATTCGGGGCCTTGCAGGGCCTCTTACAACATGGCGCTTGATGAGGCGATTGCAACATATGTAAAAAAAAGAGAATCCCCCCCCACTTTAAGATTATATGTCTGGGACAGGCCTTCATTGAGTCTCGGATGTTTTCAGAAGGTATCCGACATCAATATCGAATACTGCACTTCCAAAAAGATACCCATTGTCAGACGGCCTACTGGAGGCAGGGCGATTTTGCATGATAATGAACTGACCTATAGTTTCTCTGTAAGGACTGACCATGATGCTTTTTCAAAAGGGCTTCTCGACAGCTATAGAAAGATAAGCGCTGCCTTTGCCCTTGCGTTTAAAAAAGCCGGCATTAATGCAGAGACAAAGAGACAGAGAGAAAAGGGGAGGGTTCTTGCAAAGAGCCCTTTCTGTTTCCAGTCGAGTTCGTTCGGGGAGATCCTGATAGATAACAAAAAGGTGGTCGGTTCTGCACAGAAACGCTGGAGTGACGGGCTGCTCCAGCAGGGGTCCATACCTTATTTATATAATGGGGAGGCTATGCACAATATATTCAGGACAGAGAAAACTTCTTCGTTAAGGGATTGCATGATAGGACTAAAAGAAGTATTAACAGAATTTAACGAAGATGGATTCAAGAAACAGATATCTGCATCGTTTGAAGAGGCCTTCGGAATCAGGCTTGTCCCTGCCCGTCCTTCTCGGGATGAGGTTCTTCTTGCGCAGGATCTTGAAGAGCAGAAGTATCTTCAGCGCCTGTGGAACTTTCGTCAATAGTCTCTGCTGGTGTCTCTGAAACCGGTTCTTCCTTTTTTACCTCTGCATTAAAATAATAATTGAATGTGACGGCGATAATCACAAGACCGAGATAGCTCTGAATAACATAAGACAGGATCTGGATCGGGAAAGAAATGATAATACCCACAAACGGTATCAGTTTAATAGGATAAACGATCAGCATAAGTATAAAACTTGCAAAGAGATAACCCATCAGTATAAGAATATAGAGCCAGAATGCGTGCTGGTCATTCCATAAAAATTTCACTGCGGCCTTGAATGTCCTGACTGCCCCTTCGCCTTTAAAAAAAAGCACGGCGATGCCGTATATTGTAACGGCAAGCGCGGCAAATATTATGCTTAAAACAATTAACGCCATTATCAGTGTGAAGAAAATTCCAAGGAAAAGCGCAAGTGTTGAATCCTGGCTCTTTGCACTCGATACAATGGCTGCGATACCTCCGCCGAAAAGGCCGAGGAAAAAAGCGATGACCATGAATATCAATCCCATAAAAAAGGAAAACCACATCAGAGGGAAGAATATTTTTTTTGCCTCGGTGAAGAATGCACGCATGCTGAATTTTAAATAAGGGTCAAGGAGCGCCCTGCCTATAACACCTACGGAACCTCCGAAGACATACAACCCCAGGGTTGTGGCTACCAGTATATAGAGAAGAAGGCTCGATATAACAATAAGGATCAGACCGAAGTATTTTGACAGCAGTTCCGCAGGATTCTTGAATAAGGCGAAGATATCATTGATTTCTGCCAGTCCGGTAAGGTCAAGCCCGAATATTATAAATGCGATCCCGAGAGGGATGCCTACCATAATAAAAAAGCCGATACAGTTAACCACCATCATCCCTACCTGGACAGCAACAAGCTGCAACCTTCTGTTAACCAGTCCGAATCCGCTTCTTATAGCTTCAGAATAAGTCATCTATTTCTCCTGATAAAAAAGAATCATTCAGCTTTAAGCATTCAGGGGTCAGTAACACAATAAGAATTTCAGGTTTGCAATATTACTGAAAGCTGACTGCTGACAGCTGATGACTGTTATATTATACATCCTCTACAGCGATCTCCTCAAAACAATCCCTTGGCAGTTCCTTTATGAACCTCGAAGGCCTTGAAAATCCGATCGAATTCCAGTCATCCAGGGTTACCGGGTAACAGAGATAGAGCAGTTTTTTTGCCCTTGTTGCGCCGACATAAAGAAGTCTTCTCTCCTCTTCCTCGTCATCGTTCTTGAGAGATTTTGCAGAGGGGAATCTCCCGTCGTTCAGCCCGATGATAAAAACCGTCTCCCATTCGAGTCCTTTTGCCTGATGCACTGTTGAAAGCACAACCCTTCCGTTGAGTTCCTCGGTCCCTTCAGCCTCGGCATCTGTTACGCCCTGAAGTGTCAGGTCGCTTAAAAATGTCTCAAGGGAGTCATATCTTACAGCAAACCTTGTCATCTGTTCAATGTCTTCAATGCGCAACTCGGCATTCGGATAATGATTGTAAAGGTAGTCTTCATACCCATGCCTTAATATATAGTCGAGAGCGCCGGACGGCATGGAAAGATATTTTTCATTGTTCAGCGTCCTTAATATATCCAGAAAGGCATTGAACCCTTCCATAGCCTTTTTCGGCACCAGTCTGTGGGCATCGCATATCGCATCGGCCGGTCTTTCTGCCGGTTGGATGAATTCCCATAATTTTCCTGCGGTGATATTACCTATACCGGGGATGAGTTTGAGTATCCTTTTCCAGCCTATCTCATCTTTCTGATTTACCATGATCTTCAGGAAAGACAGAATGTCCTTGATGTGCGCCTGCTCGAAGAATTTCAGCCCTGACCTTATTTCAAAAGGGATCCCCCTCCGCTGAAATTCCATCTGAAGTTCCATGGACTGGTAATGCGACCTGTAGAGAACTGCTGTTTCGTCAAACGACATTCCGTCGGCATTCAGATCCATCACGACCGAGGCCGCAAATTCTGCCTGTTCGAAGACATCCTTCAGAGGTACAACATTAGGCAGTTCCCCTGGGGATGCTACCGAGTGCAGTTCTTTATGAAACTGCCTCCTGTTATTGGATATGATCTTGTTCGCAAGGTTCAGTATCTCAGGGGTTGACCTGTAATTGGTCGTAAGTTTATATATGGCGGTCTCTTTATATCTGTCAGGGAATCTGAGAATGTTTTCGAAGTCTGCCCCTCTGAAGGAATATATGGACTGGGCGTCATCTCCCACGACCATCAGGTTTCTGACCCCGCCTGTTGTAAGGTCGATAATCTCCGACTGGAGCCTGTTTGTATCCTGGTATTCGTCCACAAGGATGTGTTTGAACTTCAACGAGTAGTATTCCCTTATGTTTTCATTTTCCTCGAATATCTTTTTCCATCCGATAAGAAGGTCATCGAAATCCATAAGGTTCAATGAGGACTTCTTTTTTTCGTAAAGCCTCATTATCTTTTCTATCCCCTCCATTGCATTTATAAAGTGAGGGAACCTTTTCGGAATAATTTCTCCTATACTCGTACCGGTATTCTTTGAAAGACTATATATCTCGGAAAACACGCCGCCTTTTGGGAGGACACTTTCTTTCCTGTAAACATCCGCAATGCAGGCCTCGAAAAGCTCTTTTGAATCTTCCCTGTCGAGTATCGAAAAACCCTGCCTGTATCCTGCAAGCAGATAATGCTGTCTCAGCAGTAAATTGCCGATATGGTGGAATGTTCCTCCGAACAAGCCGAAGATATTCCTTCCTATGAGATGTTCTACCCTTCTCATCATCTCTTTGGCGGCCTTGTTCGTAAAAGTCAGGAGCAGGATATTCTCGGCCCTGATACCCGATTCGATCAGCCTTGCAACCCTGTATGTAACGACCCTTGTTTTCCCTGTGCCTGCACCGGCAAGCACGAGCGCAGGGCCGTCCTGATGCATGACAGCAGAATACTGTTCGGGATTGAGGTCCTTTTCATAATCGACATTAAAGGCAGGCGCTTCCCTGTGCAGAAAATATTTCTTCATAGATGTATTTTAGCAGACAGTGATTTTTAAAATATACATTCACCCTCCGAATCTTGATAAAAAACCGGCAAAGAGGGTATATTATTTAACTAATCTTTTCCGGAGGTGACAGATGTTTACAGAACTGGCTTATGCAATGGGTCCTGCACAGCAGGGTGGCCAGGGGCAGGGCGGCGGCCTGATGGGCTTTCTTCCTCTGATTTTAATATTTGTTATATTCTATTTCCTGCTTATAAGACCCCAGCAGAAGAGGGCAAAAGAACATAAAACAATGCTGGATAATTTAAAGAAAGGCGACAAGGTTATAACCTCAGGCGGTGCTTACGGCGTGATAGAAGAGGTCAGGCCTAACACTGTTACCGTAAAGATTGCAGAGAACGTCAGGGTTAAATACGGCAAGGGATATATCGCTGCAGTAAGACAGACAGAAGACGATTAGGCACAACCCCCTTTTCCTCTCTTGACCCCTCTTAATTTAAGAGGGGTATGGGGGTGTTACATAATTCAAATAAGTATTTTTAAAACAACGACAATAAAGTTTGAATAGTTTCTATAAACGGAGGTTCAATGAAAAAAAAGGTTCTATGGAGGTTCCTGTTCATCGGGTTCACCGTACTCATCGCAGTCATATTCTTTCTTCCCAATACGCCTTTATTCAAATACATGCCTGACTGGTGGAAGAAGAACATGCCGGGCAAGGGTATTGTTCTCGGGCTGGACCTGCAGGGCGGTCTTCACCTCGTGTTTGAAGTCGAAGGTGAAAAAGCTGTCGAGTCTTCCACAGAAAGATATGCAATATTGATCAGGGAAACACTCCTCAAAAGGAAATTCGAGGCTAATGTAAAGAGAAACGGGCTCAATATCGAAATATCTCCTTCAAGACAGGAAATAGCAAGCGCGATTAAAGAGACCTATCCGCTGCTGGATCCGGTTTCAGCAGAACAGAACCTCATCCTTAAGATATCGGACAAAGAGGCAGCCAATATTAAAAATAATGCTGTTGACCAGGCACTCGAGACGATAAGGAACAGGATAGACCAGTTCGGCGTTGCCGAACCCACGATCCACAGACAGGGTGAAAACGAAATTGTTGTGCAGCTGCCGGGCGTTAAAGACCCGAAGAGGGCTATAGACCTTGTCGGAAAAACAGCCCAGCTTGAATTCAAGATAGTCGATGACGAATCACCGGTAGCAGCGCAGCTCCCGCAGTCCGTATCGCCGGGAGAAGAGGAAAACATCTTAGAGCAGTTTGCTGAAAAGATCCCGCCTGAGGATGAAATACTGTTTGAGAAAAAAGTGAACAAGGAGACAGGCGTTGTAACAAAATTTCCTATCCTTCTGAAAAAACAGGCGGCACTTTCAGGCAATCTGCTGAGCGAGGCAAAGGTCAATCTCGAATCGCAGTATGGCGTGGATTATTCCGTGTCGATATCTTTTAATGCCGAAGGCGCAAAACTTTTTGAAGAAGTGACAGGCGCTAACGTTAAAAAGAGGCTTGCGATCATCCTTGACAATACTGTTTACTCAGCCCCTGTAATCCAGGAAAAGATCGCAGGTGGCAACGCCCAGATTACCGGAAGTTTCGGCATGGAAGAGGCAAAAGACCTCAGCATAGTGCTCAAGGCAGGCGCACTTCCGGCCCCGTTGAAAATGCTTCAGAATGTTACTGTCGGCCCTTCATTAGGCAGCGACTCGATCGAGGCAGGAAAGATGGCAGGCATAATCGGCACCATACTCGTTATAATTTTTATGATCTTTTATTACAAACTTTCTGGTGTTATAGCAGACCTTGCCCTTCTTTTAAACATATTGCTTCTCCTCGGCGCAATGGCTTCTCTTAATGCCACACTCACGATGCCGGGTATCGCAGGTATAATCCTCGCCATAGGGATGGCGGTTGATTCGAATGTCCTTATGTTCGAGAGGATAAGGGATGAGATCAGGGCAGGCAAGACCCCGAGGGCTTCTGTAGATTCAGGCTACAGCAAGGCGTTCTGGACGATTTTTGACTCGCATGTGACAACACTGATAACAGCGGCGGTGCTTTTCCAGTTTGGAACAGGGCCGATCAAGGGATTTGCTGTGACCCTGAGTCTCGGTGTCTCGATAAATCTCTATACGGCTCTTGTAGGCACAAAGTCTGTCTTTGATCTCATAAACAGCAGAAAAGAAGTCAAGAAGCTGAGCATATAGGAGGATAGATGTTAGAACTAATAAAAAATCCAAAAATAGATTTCCTGGGGAAAAAATATATTGCCTTTGCATTCTCAGGCATCCTTTCGATCATAGGCATATTCGCCATAGTCCAGATAGCAAATGGAAAGGCGAACCTCGGCATAGATTTTGCCGGAGGGACCGCCATACAGCTCAAATTCGAAAAACCTGTAGTCCTTCATGATATCAGGCTTGCGCTTGAAGAGAGCGGCGTCAGGGACTTTGACCTGCAGGACCTGCCTTCTGTGAACAAGGTCCTGATAAGGGTGAAAAAGACCGAGCAGCAGCTCGGTCAGGTATCTGATGCGATAACAGACATAATCAGTAAAAAACTGCCGGACAATAAATATGACGTTGATTCCAAAACAGAGATAGGACCCAAGGTTGGGGGAAGGCTCAGGGCTGATGCAGGAAAGGCGGTTGCAGTTGCTGTTATAGGGATACTTATATATGTTGCATTCAGGTTCCAGTTCAAATTCGGCGTCGGCGCAACAGTCGCAACGTTCCATGACGTGCTTGCGATCCTCGCCGTGTTCTATTTAATGGGCCGCGAGATAAACCTTATACTTGTAACGGCGCTCCTTACGATTGCAGGCTATTCACTGACGGACACGGTCGTGGTATTCGACAGGATAAGGGAGAATTTAAAGGCAAGGCTGAAAGATCCCCTTGAGACCGTTATGAACGCGAGCATCAACGAGGTGCTGTCAAGGACGATCATAACCTCCATGACAGTGCTTTTGACATCTCTTGCGCTCTTCTTTTTCGGAGGCGAGGTGATACATGATTTTGCGCTGGCAATGATCATGGGTGTTATTATAGGCACTTATTCATCGATCTTCATCGCAAGCCCTATTGTATTGCTCTGGGGAGGGAAAAGGCCGTTTGCAAGGAAATAAATTTAGAATATATTAATGGTCTCATAATAATAAAGACATTATTTATAAAATCCCTCCTAACCTCCCTTTGCCAAAGGGAGGGAATCCCCCTCTTTGGCAAAGAGGGGCGAGGGGAGATTTTTAATCAATGCAAATTCTATTTAGAAACTGCTAATAAGTGTCGGTTTTTAGTGTCAGTAACCGACACTGTCAACCGGCACTATTCACTTGTTTATGCATAGACGCTGGTTCATAAGCAGGACTAATCCGGAATATATTCATTACATATCAAAGGCCGCATCCATATCCCCGATGCTTGCCAGGGTCATGATAAACAGGGGGATAAAGACCGCAGATGAGATCAATAATTTCCTTTATCCTTCAGCTTCAGGACTCTCTGACCCCTTTGAACTTCCTGATATGAAGGCTGCTGTTGAGAGGATAAAAGCCGCCCTGTCACACAATGAAAGGGTCCTTGTCCACGGAGACTACGATGCGGATGGGCTGACTGCAACAGCGATCATGGCACTTTCACTGAAGAAGATCGGTCTTGACGTGGAATATTTCATCCCCAACAGGAAGGTTCACGGATATGGTTTTAACCCTCCTTCGGTTGATATCGCAAAAAAGTCCGGGATAAAACTCATAATAACTGTAGACTGCGGCATAACATCCTTTGATGCGGCAAACTATGCGAAAAAAGAAGGGATCGATGTCATCATAACCGACCATCATGAACCGATGGCCAGTCGTCAGTCGTTAGTGAATAGAGAACAGTCTGACTATTCACTAAATACTATTCACTATTCACTGCCTGAAGCTGTTGCTGTTGTAAACCCGAAACTCACGCCTTGCGCTTCACGTCTCACTGTCTTATCCGGCGCTGGTATAGCCTTCAAGATCGCACAGGCATTGGCTGCTGAAAGTGATCTTCATTTTTCGATGGATGATTCTCTGGCCCTGCTTGATCTTGCTGCACTCGGGACAATTGCCGATGTTGTACCCTTGACCGGTGAAAACAGGTTTATTCTGAAAGAGGGGATGAAATATATCAATAATGCCTGCAGGCCCGGCATAAAGTCTTTAAAGAAAATAGCAGGCATTGAAGACAGAGAGGTTAAATCAGGCACTCTTGCCTTCTCGCTTATACCAAGGATTAACGCTGCAGGCAGGATCGCTGATTCTTCAGACGTTGTGGAGTTGCTCACGACAGATTCTGTTGACAGGGCAGATGAGATCGCACAATGGCTTAACAGGCTGAACTCTGAAAGACAGCAGATAGAGGAAGAAATCTTTCAGGAGGTTATGGGAAGACTGGATACAAAAGACACTTCTTCTGTAATCGTTCTTGCTTCGGAGACATGGCATCAGGGTGTTATCGGAATAGTCGCCTCAAGGATAGCGGAACAGTTTTACAGGCCTGTCGTTATATTTTCGATAGAAGACGGTATAGCAAAAGGCTCTGCAAGGAGCATCCCGTCTTTTGATATCTGCAATGCGTTTTCGGACTGCAGCGAGATGCTGACCGGCTTTGGAGGACACAGGCAGGCAGCCGGCGTCAGGCTCGAGGCCGGAAGACTGGAGTCTTTCGAGAAAAAGTTATGTTCGCTGTTTGATTCCGCAGAAGATATCGAGTTAACACCTCTGTTAAAGATAGATGCTGATATAAATCTCTCTGATATCAGTTTCAGCCTCATAAAAGAACTGGGCATGCTCGAGCCTTTGGGTTATGGGAACCCGGAGCCTCTCTTTGCCTCGAAAATGCTCGAGATATCCTCCTGCAGGATAGTCGGAAATAATCACCTGAAGATGAAACTTTCCAGTAAATCCCGTTATTTCGATGCGATAGGGTTTGATATGGGCGGATACCTTGAAAACCTTGATATCTCAGCATCCATAGATGCTGTTTTTACTCCTGCTGTTAACGAGTGGAACGGCGGCAGATACCTCCAGCTCATTCTCAAGGCGCTCAGACCGAGCGTTTAAAAAAACAGTGAATCGTAATTAGTTTCTGTTGCGGATAACACTGAAAACACTAAATGTCATTCTGAGCCCTTCGCCTGTCATTCTGAGCCCTTCGCCTGTCATTCTGAGCCCTTCGCCTGTCATTCTGAGCGAAGCGAAGAATCTCATCTTGTGCTCAGGGTAAACTCCGCGAAGAATCTCATGAACTCAACGTGTTGCGAGACCCTTCACGGAGCCTGTCCTAAGCGGGATTCTTCAGTCGCTTCACTCCTTCAGAATGACAAAAAGCGAAGGGTTCAGGGTGACAAATAACAGCTTCCGCAACAGACACTAATTAGTGAATAGATATCAGTAACTGTTCACTAATCACTATTCACTATTTAAGTAGTATAATAAAGCATGCCTGAAACACTCACGCTTGAGGGCCTTCTGGAGAAGGTGCGTTCTTACAGCCAGGATGCGGATCTGGAGATTCTGAAGAATGCCTATCATTTTTCGAGGGAGGCCCACTGCAGTCAGAAAAGGAGCGAAGGTTCACCTTTCATTAAGCACCCTCTTGCTGTAGCCTATATACTCGCCGATATGAGAATGGATGCGTCTTCAATCGCAGCCGGCCTTCTCCATGACACTATAGAAGACACCGGCTCGACCATAGAGGATATCGGAGAAATCTTCGGCAAGGAGATAGCATTCATAGTCAAGGCGCTCACAAAACTTTCAAAAATGGAGTTCAAAACACAGAAGGAGGCGCAGGCTGAGAATTTCCGCAAGATGCTTCTTGCCATGTCTGAAGATGTGAGGGTGATACTTATCAAATTTGCAGACAGGCTCCATAATATGCGCACCCTCCAGCACCTTCCTGAAAACAAGCAGCAGCGTATAGCAGCCGAGACAATCGAGATATATGCGCCCATCGCAAACAGGCTCGGCATCGGCTGGCTGAAAACAGAACTCGAAGATCTGGGCTTTAAATTCCTGATGCCCGAACTTTACGAAGAGCTGGTAAGAAAGGTTGCAAAGAGGAGGGAAGAACAGGAAGGGTACCTGAAAGAGGTCGTAGAATTAATAAATGAAAAGCTGAGGGAAGAGGGTCTGCCCGGCAAGGTTTCAGGAAGGATAAAACACTACTACGGCATCTACCAGAAGATGCAGAAGCAGAGGATCACCTTTGACCAGGTGCATGATGTTTTGGGATTGAGGATCCTGACGGACACAAAGGCGAACTGTTATGCCATACTCGGACTGATACATTCACTATGGACTCCAATACCGGGCAAGTTTAAGGATTATATCGGGGTGCCGAAATCAAATATGTACCAGTCTCTGCACACTACCGTGATAGGGCCAAAGGGCGAAAGGGTTGAATTCCAGATCAGGACAGAAGAGATG
>JAKAKQ010000046.1 GCA_021813425.1 Nitrospirota bacterium | reverse complement strand
ATACTAATTATAACTTTAGATTAGAAGTATTTCCTTTAATATTTTCCAAATTATCTTTGAAATATTCCAAATTTTGTTTAAATACCCGCCAAAAATATAAAAATATCGGATACTTGCGAGGAAATGACTGAATTTTTCTTAACATCTGTTTTTTTGGGATTTATTCATTATGAATATTCCCGGAACTGATAGATTCTGCATCCAAGTTATGATATTATGAGTAAAATTCAGAAGAAGGGTATATATGCCGGAAAGAATAATAGAATCAATCAATGTCAGACGCCTTGATATCCTCAATGAAAAGGGGGATGTCGATGAGCAGCTTATGCCTTCCTTGTCAGATGATGACATAAAGAGAATGTATGAATTGCTTGTCCTTTCAAGGACATTTGATCACCGCGCCCTTAACCTCCAGAGGGAAGGCAGGCTCGGCACATATGCGTCCATCCTCGGGCAGGAGGCTTCGCAGATAGGCAGTGCATTTGCCCTTGAAAAAACCGACTGGATCTTCCCGTCATTCAGGGAGATGGGTGTTTATATAACAATGGGCTATCCTGTTTATATGCTTTTTCAATACTGGTCAGGAGATGAAAGGGGCGTCAAAACCCCTGATGACCTGAATATCTTCCCTGTCTGCGTGCCTGTCGGGACACAGATACCCCATGCCTCGGGCGCTGCGATGGCAATAAAATACAGAGGCGATAAAAAAGCGGTTGCAGTATATTTTGGCGACGGGGGGACATCAGAGGGTGATTTCCACGAGGGGTTGAATATGGCGGGTGTATTCAAACTCCCTGTAGTTTTCATCTGTCAAAACAACCAGTGGGCCATATCAGTTCCGAGGGAGAAACAAACTGCATCAAGGACGCTTGCACAAAAGGCATATGCATATGGCTTTGAAGGCATTCAGGTCGACGGCAATGATATTTTTGCTGTTTATAAAGCGACAAAGGATGCGGTGGATAAGGCGAAAAAAGGTGAAGGCCCGACATTGATAGAATGTGTTACCTACAGGATGTCAGATCATACAACAGCTGATGATGCAGCAAGATATAGATTAAAAGAAGAGGTGGAAATCTGGAAACCAAAAGACCCTGTATTGAGACTGAAACTTTTTATGGAAAGAAAAGGGCTCTGGAACGAGGATTATCAGAAAGAAGCCGAAGAGAAGGCAAGGGCAGCAGTTGATGAGGCTGTGAAGATGGAAGAGGCAATCGGGCATCCCGATCCAAAGGACATGTTTACATACACGTATGCAAAACCGACTGCAAGACAACAAAAACAGATGGAAGGGCTATGACAGGCAAGGCAGGATATAATATTCTTTCTCCTCGGCGAATCCGCCTGAGTGCGGACGCTCATTCTCCCGATTTATATCGGGATCGGATCCCGACATATGTCGGGAGGTTTTTCCCTGGCGTGCCTTCGGCCCGAAAAAATGGTAAAAGAATTTGCTCAAATACAATATCCTGCCAGGTCATCAACTGTCTGATAACAGTAACGACATTATTTTGGGAAATCCCTCCTGACCTTCCTTTGCCTAAGGGAGGGAATACCCCTCTTTGGCAAAGAGGGGTGAGGGGAGATTTTATAAAAAAATGTTCACATTATTTTAAGAACGTTAATATTTACTCAACATTTTTTAGGGGTTTCTGACATGCCGAAGATGAATATGGTCCAGGCAATAAACCTTGCATTAAGAGAAGAGATGCAGAGGGACAGGGATGTTGTTGTCCTTGGTGAGGATGTTGGAAAAGACGGCGGGGTTTTCCGGATATCAGAAGGGCTGGTAGAAGAGTTCGGTACTGAAAGGATTATGGATACGCCGCTTGCCGAATCAGGGATCGTAGGGACAGCAATAGGCATGGCTGTATATGGATTAAAGCCTGTGGCAGAGATCCAGTTCATGGGTTTTATTTATCCGGCGATAGACCAGATATTCTCACACGCAGCAAGAATACGCTCACGTACAAGGGGGAGATTTACCTGTCCTGTAGTAATAAGGACTCCGTATGGAGCAGGGATAAAGGCGCCTGAACTCCATTCAGAAAGTACAGAGGCGTTGTTCTGTCACATGCCTGGCGTCAAAGTAGTTGTGCCTTCATCGCCTTACAATGCAAAGGGGCTCCTTATCTCGTCCATCAGGGACCCTGACCCTGTTATATTTCTTGAATCAACAAGGCTTTACCGTCTTATAAAAGAGGATGTGCCTGAGGGGGAATACACAATACCGCTTGGGAAGGCGAGGGTTGTTCAGGAAGGCAGGGACGTAACAATTATCTCATGGGGGAGCATGCTACACAGGGCGCTTCAGGCAGTTACCGGCATTGATGCAGAGGTGATAGACCTGATGACCCTGAACCCTTTTGATGAAGAGACAGTTTATAAATCGGTGAAAAAAACAGGCAGGGTTGTGATAGTCCATGAGGCTCCAAAGACCTGCGGATTCGGAGCAGAGATATCAGCCTCTATTTCAGAAGATGCTATGCTCTATCTTAAGGCGCCGATAATAAGGGTAACAGGCTATGATGCTGTTATGCCTCTTCCAAAACTCGAAGATTATTATATGCCTGCTGCTGAGAGGATTAAGAAGGCAATCGACGAGATAATGAAATACTGAATCGGAGGAACGGACAAATGTATTTAAGAATTATATTTATTATACTGATTTTTGTTTTTCTATCGGGATATGCTTATGCAGGGGAGGTGGAGAACAAACCTGATGAAGCGGTTTCTGTGAAAGATACAGGCATCGGAAATAAGAACGATAGCGAAGAATCTGTTGAGGAAAAGGCTGTTGCGGATCCGCTTGAGCCGATAAACAGGGTTTTCTTCACATTCAACGACAAACTATATTTCTGGGTTATGAAGCCTGTCGCAAAGGGATATAACGCGGTTGTCCCTGAATGGGGGCGGATAAGAGTACGGAATGTCTTTAAAAACGCTGCGATGCCGGTCCGGTTCATTAATTCAATCCTACAATTGAAGATGCATGCTGCTGCCAAAGAACTGGGCCGTTTCATAGTGAACACTACAGCAGGTCTTGGCGGCATGTTCGATATCCTTGAAGGAAACCCTGATGCCGGATCAAGCAATGAAGACCTGGGCCAGACACTTGGCGTATACGGAATAGGGGACGGGTTTTATCTTGTGCTGCCTGTGCTTGGTCCCTCTTCTTTCAGGGACACAATTGGTCTTGCAGGGGATTATTATCTTTACCCTGTGCACTATCTTTCTGATAAAGATGCTGTATCAGCCATTGATTCTTACGAGCGTGTTAATAATACCT